>CAYSUV010000010.1:0-12510 GCA_964434275.1 Hadarchaeota archaeon (SeqCode)
TGCTCCACGGCGGGCGCCGTGGAGCCTGTTTTGTCACCCAAATGGGTGATTTTGGGCTAAAATCACCTCGGCAGCGGGGCTAAAATTGGAATAAATGTGTCGTTTTGAGCCCGCCGTCGTGTATTCCACGGTAAGTGTCAAATTCATCAGTGATAATTTGATGAATTTTGGTGACGTGTGCTTCAATTCCCGGTGCTCAAACCGTATCAACGAGATGAACAACTGGGCGATGAAGCCGATGATGAGAGCGCCATAGATGCTCTCCTGAGTCCACACCCGCAACGGGCTGATATCGATCTCGTTTTTGAGGGAATGAAAAATCTTCTCCAGGCTGTCCTTCTGCCGGTATACTATGAGTGCTTCTTTTGCTGTCAAATCTTCACTCGAAACAAGGCAAAAAATCCTTCTCGGCCCGTGATAGAGGCCTGTTTGAGGATGGCTCTCGCCTCATCGTCGCTCAATTGCGCCAGCTTTGTCTGGTAGGAGTATTGGCAGTCGATGAGCGGGTTGTTGATCTGGTATCGTTTGGGGAGCCCCCGGTTGGTGTCGATGGACCGCTGGACCTGCAGTGCCTCGTCGAGCAGCCGCTCGACCTTCCGGCGTTTCGAAGTCATCTGCTGCATGTAGAGCTGCTCGGAGAAATAGAGATAGGTCGTCCGGCTCGGATACGTTCGCTTCAACCCATAGACGCCACGGTCGGCGTCCACCAGCTCAGCCATGTCTTTGTCGAAGTCCTTGATCCATGTCTCTTCGTCGCTCTTATTGATCTGCCGAGCGGTCACATAGTTCAGCTTATGACGCATGATGCAGTCAAGGTTGTCCTTGCGGTTGGCACCCTGATCGAACACCAGCAGCGAACCCTTCCGCAGATGGTCTTTTATCTGCTCGAAGGTATCATTGAAGTGCACCTGGTCATTCACGTTGCCCGCACGGACAGTCATCCCAACCGGGAGATTGATGGGATGCGCCAGCTCGCTGACACCGAGCGTTATCTGCTGTTTATCGGGCCGATGATCCCGGCTGTACCCGTAGCGGCCCAAGGGACACTGTGTGCCGTAGAGGACGAAGCTCGTCCAGTCCATGTTGACGTTGGTATGCTCAAAGTCGAACAGGCTGAATACCACGTCCTGTATCCCAGCCATGATTTCGTCACGGTTTTCACCGAGAGTTTCAAGGACACGGTAGAGCGTCCGTTGCTCAAAGCCCTCAAGGTTGAACGTGTCCAATACCGCATCGCGGTTGATCCAGTCAGCTGCCTTGGTCACGCTCTGATTCTCGGTGAGCCGGTAGCTCACCAACGCCGCAACCAACGCATTGATATCTCTCCCACGACGCTTATGTCTCCCAAAAATAGCCGGCAATCCAAGTCGCTCATAGTACTGCTGGACGGCCAGGATAGTCCCAATCGGAAAAGATATATTGTCGTTCGGCTTTATACTCCGTGTTCTTAGGGATGTTTGCCTAGTACTCCTATACATGCGCAAACTGAACTAAGAACACTATTTCTATTCAACTGTCAAAGTTGGGATGGATGGCGATCGTATCCAAGTTTTGCCTCGGAACTACAACGATGCTGGTCGCATCTGTTGCGAGAAGCACAAAATCTTGATGGCACGGAAGGAAAACATGTGGCTGACCACTTGCAGGATATCTACAACGACCTTACCGGCTTTGTGGATAGAAAGCCCCCGCCACGTGAGAGAGAAAAGAAAAAAGAGAGGGCAATAGCTGCCATGGAAGAAATAATAGAGCACAATTGGGATAGAGAGGAAACCGTCAAACTGATAACCAAGATCGAGCGAGGCATGGACTACTGGTTCACGTTTGTCACTGAAGAAGAGGTAGAGCCGACCAACAACAAGGCTGAAAGAGCATTACGAGAACACGTAGTCATACGAAAGATCATCGGCACCCTTCGGAATGAAAAGGGTACCTATATCCACGAAACAGTGATGTCTCTGCTGGCTACATGGAAAGAAAGAGACCAGGATCCGTACGACGAGATGCTGAAAATTCTACGGAGCTAAACACATACTCGTTCTTGTATTAACTCGGAGAGGGTAAAGGCAAATACATTTTCGTTGCCGAACAAATCGAATAATCGTTCCTGATATGGTTCATAGTGAAGTTTATCAAGATTCATCACCTGGCTCAAAAACTCTTCAAAAGACAATGTTCCTCCGACTGCCACATATTGCTTGTACCACGATACAAGCATTTTTTCCCCGTCTCTAGTGCCAAAAATAACCCGTGCTTTCGGAAATAACTGCTTGATTCTCTCAAGATATTCATATCGGTTATCTTCCTTTGTCCACATATCACAATACAGGTTTTCCTCAGAGATAAAATTGGGTTTATCTTCATATAGGAACTGTTCTACCTTCGTCGCAAGACTAGGAAGTTTCACCTTTCTATCTTTTATCCCTGCAACTATTTTATTCAATGCGGGACCTCTAAAGATAAAGTTAATATCTTTTGCATGCCGAAAAACATCCCATTGCAGAAATGTCGAACCGGTTTTTGGCATGCCTATATGGATAATCACATCACTCACGACAATCCTTCCAATACTTCTTTCAATCCCTCTTTCCGATGGTCCAGCGAAAACATCTCCGCCCGATTTCTTGCCTTTAAGCCGTCATCATCCAGCGCCAACCTAATTTTTTGGGCTGCATCACCCACATCTCCAAAACGAGTATAAAATCCTGCATCACCAACAAACTCGGGCATCCCCGCACGACGACCAGTCACAACAGGCGTACAACCACATGCCATGCCTTCTAAAGGAGATACCCCAAACGCTTCATAATAGGAAAGCTGGCAGACTACACTCGCTTCTTGGTATAATTCCACCAATTCCGTATCCGGAACAAAACCCGTAAATGAAACATTATCGGTAGAGATGTTCTGTAAATAATTACCAGTATCATCAGCATGTCCTCCCGCCAATACGAACTCGATATCCGGCAGCAGAGCCGCGGAGCGGACAAAAACCTCCAGCCCTTTCCTGACAAGCTTTCTTTCATTTATCCGGCTAACACACACTGCTATATCTTCTTTTGCAATATTAGATGGTACAAACCTCTCCACATCGACACCATTATAAACAAGCCGGACATCACCCGGCGGCGACACCTGTCGAAAAAGGTCACGCATCGTCAAACGGGAAACTGGCAGCAAAACATTTGCATGACGGGCTATATATCGTGCCGCCCATCTCTCCCTAAAATTTGTCCATGCCCCGTAATCTATATCGGGGCAACACGCAGCATCGTATCCGCCAACCACCACTACAGACGGAACATCGTAACGCCCGGCGTAATATACCGCTGGTAGCGTCTCCCACGATGCAAACCACACGAATACTATGTCAGCATTTTTGACGGCTTGCTTTACCTCACGGCAATATCCAAAAAACCCAGAATCGTAACTATGCTGATCAACGTCATACCCAAGGTCTTCAAGCATCTCCCGGTCTCGTTCCTTAAATGTGCTGCCGCTGCCGACAAAGCAGATTTTACTCATATTTACCTATACTCTGCCCCAACAGCATTTTCAGTCCCCACATCATAAATACCGAATATCTCTGCCTCTTAAATATCTATCCATACAGCACCTTCTCATTTTTGAGAACTTCAAGCAGCTATAACGGGTAAAAAACTCAAACATTTCGTTAATGACACATATCTATTCCCTGCAGTCGCTCATGGGTGTCGCGGTCAATCAAGGGTTCCGAGAGCTTATGGCGCTGGAACAATATGACAAAGATGGAGGCTAGCAGCCGATAGATGTCAGGCATCGGGTCATCGATGGAGATGTCATAACAGCTGTTTTCGAAAAAACGAGCGAAAAATCCAGCCCAGTCACGCAGCGAGCCATGCGCCATCGCACGGAGCTCCTGCCGGCACACCCATCGATACCGCAGGCCCCGCCTATACGAGAGGCTCCGATCCGGCTGTCGCCCGACAGCAGATACAAGCGCGATATCCAGCAGGTCAGGGTTCGCCCGCAGCGACAGCGGGAGCGATCCCCACATTTTGGCGTTCACCTCGATCAGGTAATACGTCTCATCCGCTGGGTTCCATCGAAACTCCGTCTGAAACGGCCCCGTCCATTCCGCCGTCTCCATGACAACGGATGCAAGATCCAACAGAACAGGGTCATCATAGACGTCGTTGACCGCGGCAACGCCTCCCCGCAACGGATACGTGACAGTCCGACGCTGAGGAACATGGTAATACAGTTCACCGTCAACGGCAAAGCCGCCAACGTCAAACACGTGACCGGGAATGTACTGCTGGACGACGAACTCATCGGTGTCGTCACCCCTGCCGCGTGGCCGGATGAACTCCTCCACCTCAGCCTCAGAGCGAGCGAGCCTTACATTCTCCCGTATCCCCACGCCCTTCGTCCGCTTGACAACAACCGGGAAACAGTCCCCATCGAGAGATACATCATCTCCAGCCTCTAGATGCCCGTACAACGCCGGAAGCGATATAGCAGTGTCCTCAAGCGTTTCATACAGCTGGAACTTGTCAGAGAGCCGCCAGTAGCTCTCATAGGAGCCATATGGCGTACACATGCCGAGGCTGCCGTCGCGATGCACAGAATCCATATAGGCGGTGACCAGCCTGAAACCAAAGGGAAAAAAGACGTCACACGAAAACCGGTCATAGATGTCACGCAGCGTCCCTATTTTCTCCATCGGGCTGTCATCTGTAACGGCGGGAGCAACCTCGTCATAGGACTTCGAGAAAAACAGACGCCTAAAAAAAGACGTATGCAGAGGAGCAAACACGATATCATGGCCTGCACGGGAAAGATATCTACATGCCTCCACGACGTGTTGTCCATCCTCGGCTATAAGAATCCGCACAGCTATCTCCTCTCAAGTAGAGACTTTTTCATCTCCAATGACCCGTCCATCCTTTCCCGTGCACCACGCAGCGAGCGACGACGCATCCGTCAGCCATGCATCCTGACCCTGGCAATACTGCAACATCTTTTCATACACGGTATCCCACCCGGGACAGTAGATAGAATCAAACGTGGTATTGTGCCACAACACGGTGAGGACGCCACGGTATGCCTTTACTGTATCGATAATCTCTTTGCATACACGCCAGCCCTCTTCAGCATCCAGCCCCATATATTGCATCAACGTTCCATCCATGACAGCCAGTGGTATCTCAACGACCGGGATAAAATCATCCCGCCACCTGTCATATGGATAAACCGGATGGCAGGTTCCATTGCGAAATCCAACCATGTCCGGATAGCCAAACGTCGCATCATAGCAAAAGCCTGCCTTCTGCAAAATCCGCCACGTCTGCGGCGTCGTAAACCGCATGTAATGGCTCCGATACCCCCTGACAGGTCGACCGATAATCGCCTCGAGCTTTTGTTTCTCCTCGACGATAGAATCGAGGCTGTCATAGGAATAAAAACCGCCGTGCAGCCCGACGTCACCGCCATGCTCGAGGACATATGCCAGTTCATCCTCGATGTCCCATGGATCATACCGAAATCCATGGATATCCCGGGATGCGGTAATAACAAAAAACGTAGAGGTGGCATCATATTTCCGTTCAAGAGCCACAACATCCCTAAAATTCCAATAGGGGTTCTCCTGCCTGAAAACCCGGCGGACGGCTCTCTTAAAATCTCCCCGTATACCCAGCTTAAGGGCTGTAAAACCGCGATATTTCAGTGTCGGGTACACGCTGTCAATGTCATGGGTCAGGCACACGGCAAACGACGAATCATCCGGCCACGGGAAACGAAGCCCATTGTCACTCAGATACGCAGAAACCTCCGGATGCAATGGGTCATGATATCCTCCATCGCCATAGAGAAATCGTCCATACCTGTCGACGTGTTCCTCCACCTCTCGTTTGTCATATTCCTGTCTACAGGTAAAGAGATGCCAGAGGCGTCTGCTGTTCTCTATCTGGGATATGACCGTGTTCCCCATAAATCGTGCACACCAAAAAGACACGTGCTTATAAAAAAATACCGATACCTTGACCTTTTTATAATCCTATCTCTTTCAGTTGAGATAATGACAACCAAAATCGTGGTTATCGGCATGGGATACGTCGGGATACCCGCCGCGGCGCTGTTCGCAGACGTCGAGGGCTTTAACGTGGTGGGCATCCAGCGTCGCTCCAAGCGCTCAGGCTGGAAGATCGACTGGCTCAACCAGGGCAAAAACCCCATCGGCGGCGACGAACCCGGCCTAACAGAGCTCATCCAGAACGTCGTCGACAAGGGCTCATTCCGCGTCACCCCCGACTTCAGCGAGATAGAAGATGCAGATGTCGTCCTCATCGACGTCCAGACACCCACCGGCGAAGACGGCAGACCGCGCTACCAGTCGCTCAAACAAGTCAGCAAAAAAGTCGGCCAGCACATGCAGCAGGGAACGCTGGTGGTCATCGAGTCAACCGTCGCCCCCGGCACCACCCAGCACGTCGTCAAGCCCATCCTCGAGCAAGAGTCAGGCCTCACAGCCGGCACAGACTTCTCACTCGCCTTCTCATACGAACGAGTCATGGTCGGCCGGCTGCTCCACAACATCGTCAACCTCCCCCGCGTCGTCGGCGGCATCGACCAACAGAGCACCCAGCGAGCCATGGAGCTCTACCAAAACATCGTCAACGCGCCGCTGCATCCCACCGACGCGCTCACCGCCGAGGTCGCCAAGGTCGTCGAGAACACCTACCGCGACGTCAACATCGCCTTCGCCAACGAGGTCGGCCTGATGTGCGAAAGCCTCGGCATCGACGCCTACAAGGTCCGAGAGCTCGTCAACACCCTGCCCAACGATCCATCCAATCCCTCTGCAAACCCGGTGCGGAACATGCATTTCCCCGGCGCCGGCGTCGGCGGCCACTGCCTCCCCAAAGACCCCTGGCTGCTTAAATACGGCGTCGACACCCACGGCTCCTTCAAAGTCGACGCTGACATCATCACCGGCAGCCGACGGCTCAACAGCTGGATGCCGATGCACATGGTTCAGCTGCTCGAGGACGCCTTCACCGAGGCAGACACAGGGCTCCAAGATGCAAAGATCGCTATCCTCGGCCTGGCGTTCATCGAAAACGCCGACGACACCCGCAACACCCCGGCCCGGCCGCTCTACAAAAAACTACAAGACAAGGGCGCCAACCCGGTCATCCACGACCCCTACGTCCGGGACTACGACCTCCCCTACACCAGTGACCTTGACGACGCCGTCAGAGATGCAGACGCCATCGTCATCGTCACCAAGCACAAGGACTACCTCGACCTCGACCTCGCAGCGATACACGACACGATGGCGACCCCGGTGCTGATCGACGGCAGAAACACCTACAGCAAAGAGCACTGCAAAGAGCAGGGCTTTATCTACCGCGGCGTCGGCAAGCCTCGCTGACCACCCCGGCCAGCGTCTCAACGTCCCGGCGCGACAGCGACGGATGCACCGGCAGCGAGATGACCTCACCGGCCAGCCGCTCCGACCACTCCAACCCGTCGTGGGCGAACCGCTGGAGATGCGGATACGCATGCAATGGCTGCGGGTAATAGATGCCGTAGCCCACGTCGTTTTGCTCCATATGCTCGATGACCTTCGCCCGGTCGTCACACCGCAGCGTATACTGGTGATAGACGTGCTCCACGTCGTCCAGCACAGCCGGGGTCACAACGCCGTCAGCGTCTCCAAGCCGCTCGTTCAGCATGGTTGCATTGCGCTTTCGCTTTTCATTCAAACCGGGCAGCCGCTCAAGCTGCTGCAGCCCGATAGCCGCGGCGATGTCGGTCATCCGGTAGTTGTAGCCCACCTTGTCATGCGCGTATCCACGCTCGGTCTGCGCCCGCCCGTGATTCCGGATGGACGCTGCCAGATCCGCTATCTCCTCGCTGTCGGTCGTAATCATGCCGCCCTCCCCCGTCGTCATGTTCTTCGTCGGATAAAACGAAAAACACTCCAGGTCGCCGAACGAGCCAACCATCCTCCCGCGATAGCTGGCGCCGTGCGCCTGACAGGCATCACCTATCACATGTAAATCATGCCGCCTGGCGAGGTCCATCAACGGCGCCATGTCCGCCGGCTGGCCATAGAGATGCACCGGCATAACCGCCTTCGTCCTGTCGGTGACCAAATCCTCGATCTGTGAGACATCGATGGTAAACGTGTCAGGGTCAACGTCGCAGAACACCGGCGTCGCACCGCAGAACAGCACGGCGTTGGCCGTCGCGATGAACGAAAACGACGGCACGATGACCTCGTCGCCGCTGCCCACCCCGAGCGACAGCAATCCGGTGTGCAGCGCCGTGGTACCCGACGTCGTCGCGACGGCATACCTGGCGCCGACGTAGTCTGCAAAGGCCTCCTCGAACTCCCTGGTCTTCGGCCCGCTGGCTATCATCCCCGAGTCCAACACTGCCGACACCGCTGCTTTTTCTTCATCTCCAATGACAGGATTCGCAATAGGAATCATGCTGCTGCCTCTCTAAAAACATCTATATCAATGTCCACCTGCTCGCCACATGACGGGCAGGTCATCACAACGCTGTCCTCCGCCTCTCGTGTCTGCGACAGCCTGCCACCGCAGCGACAGACAAAGCCTCTGAGCACCGCGGGATTCCCAAGCACGAGTCCATGGTCAGGGACATCCCTGGTGACCACCGCACCGGCGCCCACCATCGCATGCCGCCCGACGGTCACCCCCGCCACGATCGTGGCGTTCGCACCCACCGACGCGCCCTCCCGCACCAGCGTTTCTTCCAGCCGGCTCTCGTTCCAGCGGGCAGCCCGCGGATAGACGTCATTGGTGAAACAGACATGCGGACCCACAAACACGTCATCCTCCAGCGTCACCCCCCGGTACAGCGTAGCGAAGTTCTGGATCTTGCAGTTGTCGCCGACAACCACCCCGGTGTCAACGTAGACGCCTTTCCCGACGTTGCAGTTGTCGCCAATCACGGCGTCATCACGCACGTGCACAAAATGCCAGATGTTCGTCCCGTCGCCGACCGCTGCGTCCTCAACGTAGGCTGACTCATGAATCATAGCTCCACCGCCGCATCCCGCCGATACGAGGCAAGGGCAGCCTCCGCAATCTGCAGCGCCCTGACACCGTCACGACCCGACGCCAAGGGCGCCGTCTCATTCACGACGGCCTCCACGAAATCCGCTATCTCGTTTTTCAGGGGCTCACGGGTCTCCAGCGCCACTCTGTTGATGTTGTACTGGATGGGAACCCGGTAGAGATCCATCTCGTCTACGTCCTCATATGAGGACGACGACACCGTCACCGACTGGTCGATGTAGTCCGCCTCGACAAAATGATCAGAGCAGGTCAACGACAGCCGCCGTATCTTCATCGGAGTGAGCCAGTTCACCTCCACCACCCCGTTTACCCCGCCTTCAAAGGTGAGGACGATGCTGGCATGATCCTCATGGTCTATCTCCCGGTTAAACCTCCCGGCTCTCGCATACACCGATGCCACATCGCCGGCCAGATACCGCATCACGTCGATGTCGTGGATGCCAAAATCGAGGATGACGCCGACATCACGAATCCGCCCTGGAAAATTGCTCACCCGTTTGGTCGATAGCGTGATCAGGTCGCCATATGCTCCTTCATCCATGGCGTCCTTCACACACTTGACCACGGGGTTGTGCCGCTCGATGTGCCCAACCGCCAACACCAGATGCTCTTTCTCCGCCGTGTCGACCAATTGCTGTGCTTTGTCAACGGTGTCGCACATCGGCTTCTCGACCAGCACATGTTTTCCCGCCGTTAACGCCTCCATCGCAACATCGTGATGCGTGACCGTGGGCGTCGCCACGACCACGGCGTCGACATCGGGCAGCATCTCTCTAAAGTCGACATATGCCTCGGTTTCGCACCTGTCAGCCACCCGTGTCGCCGTCGCCTCGTCCTTGTCAGCCACACCGACCAGTTCAACGTTGTCAAGCTCAGAGCACACCCGGGCGTGATTCTTGCCCATCGAACCCGTGCCAATGACACCAATTTGGAGCATTTGAGCGATAATGCACCCCTCCTACTTATGCCTTATGTCTCATGTCTCCAGCGGCTGCCACGTCAGCCGCCCTCTACAGCTTTTTCTTCAGGTTGCGTTACGCCTTGGTGAGCAACCGCTCCTCAACTTGAAATCCCACGCACGGGCTATCGACGCACTTTTCCAGCGTCGTCCCGGCGATCGGCCCGCAGTTGATGCCCTTCACGCCGGCTCGCTCCGCCTGCACACCCTGAATGATCTCCTCCTCGATCGTCGACGCAGGATACTCCTTGACAGCGATCCGCTGTCCCTTGACAGCCATCTGCCGGCTCAGCTCATCGAGCGCCCCCCGCGTGGTGATGATGCCGATCTGTGTGCCCTCCACCGCGAGTCCCTCGATTTCTTTGACCGCCCCGATGATGTGCCGGAACGTCGAGATGCGGAAATCCTTACCGGGATCGGACAAAATCTTGTAGAGAGTGCTCTCAGGTATCTGCGCCCTCTCACAGAACCCTGACACGGTGAGACCCGACGCCTGCAGCCAGTCCTGCAGCCGCTCCACAAACGCCTCATTCGACTCCGTTACCGCCCGCAGTATATCGTAATATGACATATATTTCACCTTTACAGGAAAATAATGCAGATTTTTTATTTAATATTTTTCCTTATCGTGATAAAAAACATCTTTTTTAGAAACTTTTATAAATGGCAGTGAAAATATGGATGTGTGATACAGTGACACCGACAAAAAAACACCTCATGGCAGTATTGATCCCCGCAATGATGATTATCGCAGTCGGCCTCTCCGGCTGCATGCAGGAATCAAGCGCAGACATCCGCTACGGAGGACAGTATTACCCGGGTGAGTTCGTGCTGCAGGGACACAACTTCTGGAAAACATACAACCTCACCGTCGACCACACGCTCTTCAGCTCCGGCTCCGAAAACAACCAGGCGTTGATATCCGGAGACATGGACGTCAACTGCGGCTCAGACAGCAAAACCGTCTCCATCTTCTCCGCCATCCCCAACAAAGCCGTCATCATCGGGACGCTCCAAAAAGGAAACCGGTACTCCACCATCATCAGAAAAGACTCCGACTACACGACATGGGAGGACCTCAAAGGCAAAACCGTCGCAACCCGGATGGGAACCGGGGCAGAACAGGTGCTCCGCCGATTCTTCGAGCAAAACGAAACCCTCGCCTGGAACGACTTCAACTGGGTGAACCTGAAGATAGAAGACATGATCTCGTCGCTCGAAGGCGGCAGCATCGAAGCATTCACCGCCTGGGAGCCAACCCCCGCGATAGCAGAAGCACAGGGCGTCGGCAAACTGATGCGCACCTACGGAGACATCGCACTCGTCCCGGTGTCAATCCACACCACCAAGAGCTTCGCCAACAACCACCACGACGACATCGTTAAATTCCTCGCCGCCCAGATGGACAAAGCCGAAATGATCCAAGACAACCCCGAGCAGGCCGCCCGCATCGCCGCCGAGGCCGCCTCAGAGAAAGGCTACGACGTATCCGCAGACGCATTCGAGCGAGTGTTCCAACGCATAAACTTTTCCATCGACTTCAACGACGAGGTGCTCGCCTCAATCAACGACACCGCCAATTTCCTGTACCAGCAAGGAAAAATAGACTCGGTGCCAACCATCCAATGGGACAGGAGCTACCTCCAAGAAGCACGGGAACTGCGGAACACCACGTGAAGCCGTGACGCGACATGGACATCAAAAAACGCTCCCCTTATCTCTTACCACTCATACCCATCCTCGGGTTCCTTGGAGGATGGCAGCTGCTGGCAGACGCCGGCGTCATCGACGCCTCCCTCTTTTCAACACCCGCCGCCATACTCATCCAGCTCTACAAGCTCAGGGCAACAGTCCTAGACAGCGTCACTGTCACCCTCTTCCGCCTCACCGTCTCGTTCCTCGTGGCCCTCGGCATAGGCATCGGAGCAGGCGTCCTGATGGGCATCAACCGCTACATATACCGTTTCTTTGACCCACTCGTCACCGCCATCATGCCCATACCCGGCATCGCGATGGCGCCGCTCTTCATCGTCTGGCTCGGATTCGGAAACCCGACCATCATCACCATCGGCGTCATCGTCGCCTTTTTCCCCATCGTATACAACACCGCAGCAGGCGTCCGCGGGATAGACAAAAACCTTGTCCACGCGGCAAAGATAATGGGGGCAGACAGAAAAACCATCTTCACCAGCGTCCTCCTCCCGTCAGCGACGCCCTACCTGCTCACCGGGACACGCCTCGGCCTGGCGCGATGCTGGCGAACCGTCATCGCCGTTGAATTTATCGCGGCTGCCAGCCAGGGCATCGGATTCATGATATGGGACGCCTACGAATACCTCAGAGTAAGCGTCGTATACGGCGGCATCATCATCCTCGCCATCGTTTTCTTCATCATCGAAAAAGCCATCGTGGAAATAGCTGAACGAAAGACGATACGCCAGTGGGGCATGGTGGAAC
>CAYSUV010000011.1:0-12172 GCA_964434275.1 Hadarchaeota archaeon (SeqCode)
GCTGGAAATTGCGAAAAAGGAAGGGGCTAAAATCGAGTATAGATTGGGTGGAAATGGAGCTCAGGAGGCTGTTACTTTCCAGAGATTAGGCGCCGATACGGTTTTTCTAGGAGGAATATTCCCTGAGTCTTTTTCGAAGCTTCCTTCAAAATATCAAGAAAGTCTCGGAGAAACCGATATTAGTTTTGCTAAAGTTTTTAAGAGGTATGCTCCTGCTTCTTATGTCCTTCAGGCCTACAATACTAATAGATATATTCTATGTGAGGGGGAAGGTAGGAGAATAGAGCAGCTTAAAACTTATCTCAGTGATTTGCCGGAGATAATTCAACAAGTTTTGGATGAGTACGAAAGTTTAGATGTTTTGAGTTTGGTGGGATGGCAAGTTTTGTTTGGGAACGATTTGGATGAAGATGATTATACCTTTTTGATTGAGTTGATAAGGGATCTTCGGAGTGAAACTGATGCGGTCCTTTTCACTGATGCGGGGGGAATTGGTGCTTTAGATGAAGAGGAAAGGAAACGACTTTGGGGTATATACTCGGAATTTGATATTTTGTCTGCAAATGAGGATGAGGTTTCTCAAATTTCTCAGATTCTCGGTTTGGAGGATAGCGACGAGCCAGAAGCTATGCTTGAGTTTTTGAAGAAAAGTGATAATTTGTCGACAGTTTGGATGCACACCCCTCACTTCCAAGTTACGATAAGTGAGAGATTTTCGAGAGACCATTTGAGAGAGGCTCAAAAAGTTTCAACTCTGGCGGGTTTGTACAAGGTTGAGAAGGGGGAGTATCCTACCGAGGATGATTTATCAGAGATTCAAAAAACCCACGAATTTTTTCAAAAAGGGATACAGAAAAGAGAAGAAATACGAAATAAATATGGGGATACCTTAGAGGGAAGAGAACTTATATTGACTCCTTGTTTTGAAGATAAAGAATTTTTCTCTACGATAGGAGCTGGAGATGTATCTTCTGCGGCTTATCTACGTGCTCTTGCTGAATTAATAGGCAAAGAGAAATAAAATTTGTTAAACAGAATGAGAATTCATTTTTTAAATATTTATAAAATTTTAACAAATCAAAATATTGGAATTAAAGAGGTGTTAAAAATTGCCAAGAACATTTATCGCGATCGATGCAAATGAAGATGTCCGAGGAACTCTTAGCCCGATTCAAAAAAGGCTTGAGGAAACTGGCGCTGATTTAAAGCTTGTCAGTCCGGAGAAAATTCATATGACTCTACGATTTTTAGGAGATGTTTCTGAAAGTAGAATAAGCCTAATTGAAGAAGCGCTCGACGAAATGACTAGATTTGAATCTTTTAAGATAAGCGTCGAAGGATTAGGAGTTTTCCCAAACCCGGGGTTCATCCGTGTAATTTGGGCCGGAGTGGAAGAAGGAACAGAAAAACTTAGTCAGATCAGACAAGAACTCGATTCAAAACTTGCTGAACTGGATTTTCCGAAAGAGGATGAAGACTTCACCCCTCACTTCACTATCGCCCGAGTTAAATCAGGAAAGGCGAAAGACAAGCTAAATTCAATAATAAATCAAAAATCCGATAAAAAATGGGGCACAATCAAAGTTGACAAAATAGAACTGAAAAAGAGCGAACTAACTTCAAAAGGACCGATTTATACGACTTTAGCGGAAGTAGAGCTGGTTTAAACACGATTTCAAAGTTTTTCCGGATGATTTTTAACTCTAGAAACATTTAGTTGAGGTTTTGATTTTTAATTCAATGTTTTCCCGAGTTTTAGTTTTCAGTATTCTAAAAACCATAAGTTATAACTCTAGCCCCATAGGCACAATATTTTGCTTGCTCACAGTTTCTGCAAAGTTCGTAAAGTTTTTCGTATTCGCTTTCTTCCGCCAGTTTTTTCGCTTCCTCACAGGCTTTCTCTCTGTATTCTTTGCTAACTCCAAAGGCAACAAGAGTGATGGTATCTTCAATACCGCTAATTTTGTGCAGCTTATCGGGAATAACTTCAGTCAAACTGTCAAACTTTTCAGCTTCAATTTTTGCAAGAATGGAATAAGGTCCGGTTACTGAATAAGCTTCTACCACCTCATCGAGCTGTAAGATTGCGTGCAGGAGTTCCTCAATTTTTCCAACTTTTGAGTTTATAAGTGTGAATGCTACTGGCATTTTATACCTCATTCAAATGCAAAATATGTAACTGTGTCTTCTACCCCGTTGATTCTGTGAATATTCTGAGTGACCGCTTCGGCGACTTTTTGGAAATTTTCCGCCTCAGCCTTTACAATAATGTCCTTTTCGCCGGCCACAGTGTAAGCTTCTGAGACCCCTTCAACCTTTCTGATTTTTTCCAAGACGGATTTTACTTTGTCGACTTCTATATCTGCGAGAACATAAGCTATTGGAATCCTATCAACCTCCAATACTAATTTCTCAATTTTTACATATATACTTCTACGCCGTTTATCAACATAGGATAGATTCACAATAAATACGGACGATATAAACCGTTTTTAATAGTCAAAAATTAGAAATTTCGACTTACTTCTTATTTTTG
The DNA here is from genome assembly GCA_964434275.1 of Hadarchaeota archaeon (SeqCode). Lineage (GTDB taxonomy): Archaea > Hadarchaeota > Hadarchaeia > Hadarchaeales > JAGGTB01 > CAYLJV01. Next base: position 2,537 of record CAYSUV010000011.1, read on the forward strand.
ATACAAATAACACATTTTGAGATACCTATCTATACCATGGCAGAGAATTAGTTAAATAATCTCCAAAGAATTCTAAAATTCCTAATTCGCCCGCTTTTTCTAATATTTTTCCGTCTTCAAAAATCTCGAAACCTTCCTTCTCAACAGACTTTGCGATATGTTTCCCGAAGCCATCGCCCGATTCTAGCGAAGCTTCAAGAACCTTTCCGGCAATTCTAGAGTTTCTCTCTAATTCGAAAACTAGTCGGCCATCGTCGTTAATGAAAGGGCCGGAGATTTTTTTATCTGAATTTAGGTGTTTGTTTATGAATGGTTTTGCGTCTATTCCAAGTGGTGGCCCGATGTGTTTTTTTACTTTTGATGTTTCGGCGTGTTGGAGTTCTATGATTATTGCGGCCGTGTTTTGGTCTGACCATATGTTGCTTCTGATTGGGTGAAAGTCTTTCTTTTTTAGGTTTTCTAGGAGTTTTTCTTCGGTTTTTCTTAGTTGTGGGTAGATTATGTCCGCAACTAGATTGAATGGGATTTTTAGGATGATTAGGAATAATTTTGATTTTCTTTTTTCGATTATTTTTCTTATTTTTTCTTTAGAGTCGGGCGGTGGTGATGGATAGAAAAAATTCCGGTTAGGGTTTCGGAGGAACTCTTCGGATGCTCTAACGAACTTGGTATAGTTTTCTTTAGATAATGCTGCTGCTACATTTCGCTTTGGGTCGACAGGATCAATGAAGATTAGAGAATCTTTCGGGAATATTTTCTGCAGATCCTCTTTAGTTCTATCGTCTTGGGGTGCGATTATTTTTTGTTCTTGCCATTTGCTTGCGGATTTTATCAGTTTTTTAAAAGAACCATAATGGATTATCAGTAGTTCGCTTAAGTATCCTGAAAATCCATGGACTTTTAGTTCAGAACCGTAAGTTTTTATTCCTTTTAGAAATTTTTTCAGGATTAGCACTTGGTTAGCTTTTTCTTCAGTCAGATTATTTTCTATGAACTTTTGGTGATGGGGGGAACGATCTACTGCACTTTTTAGCTTGGAAGTGTCATCGATATCATAGCAGGGTACAATATCAACATCAAAAGTGTTAATAACAGCGTTAGTGTAGGGGTGTTCAGCGTATTGTTCATTTCCTTTACCTTTGGTCACATGCTTTCCGATTTCCAACCCTATTTCTTCCAATTTTTCTCTACTAGTGCTTGGGGGAAATAATAAGAAAAGGTCAATATCTCGCTCGCCCGAAATCCAAGTTTTTCTCGCGGCTGAGCCGACCAGTTCTGGCTTGACAGAAACTTCTAAATCTGAACTAATTTCCTCTACTCTCTTTAGTAATTCTTCATAGGTATCGTGCAGTTTTTCTTTTTCTTCTTCGTCTGGTTTCACATCTTGAAGAACTTCGTTGAGTATTTCTTTCATCTTGTTCCCTTGCACAGAAATCGAGTTCAAATGTTAAAGAATTAAGCCTTTTACGGTCTAGATATTCCAGTAGGGACTTATGGCTTTCTTAGCCTCTCTAAATTCATAATCTTCCTCAACTTTATCGAGGTTTGGCGCTTTTGGATTGGTCAAAGATTCTAAAATTTTCAGAGCAGACTCGGCTACCTTTTGAACAGCGTAGCCCCCTTCTAATGTGAACAATATTTTTCCACCACATAGTTTCGAAGCTTGGTTTATTGCGGTGTTACCTAACATTCCAAATCCATTGCTGGAAAGCTTCAATTGAGTTAGAGGGTCTGATTCATGGGGGTCAAAACCCGCCGATACCATGATTAGATCAGGATTGTATTGCTCACTTATCGGGAGGAAGAAGTCTTTTAAAGCTCTGGCATAATGTTGGTCGGAACTCCCTGGGGAAAAAGGTATATTTACTGTATATCCCTCACCCTCATCTTCTCCAACTTCGTTAGGGAAACCAGTTCCAGGATAGAGCGTTTGCCCGCTTTGGTGAAAAGAAAGATACAAAACATCGCTTTTATTATAAAAAATATCTTGCGTTCCATTTCCATGATGTGAGTCAAAATCAAAAATTAATATTTTTTCAACTTTGTTCTCGCTGAGCAATTTTTTCGCAGCAATCGCAATGTTATTAAAGTAGCAGAAACCCCCTCCTTTATCTTTAGTCGCGTGATGTCCTGGCGGTCTAACTAAAGCAAAGCCATTGTCAAGCTCACCGCGTTCCACTAATTCGCTAAGATCAATTGTGCCTCCGGCGGCTAACAAGGCCAAGTCGAAAGTGTTCTCATTAATAGGCGTATCTAAGTCAATCATTTGTCCTGTCCTGCTATGCTCTCTAACTTTTTCGATGTAATCGGAAGTATGGGTGAGATTAATTTCTCCTATTTCTGCAGATGTTGGTTTTATTATATTGATTTTTTTTAGCAATGATTTATTCTCTTTAAGAGAATCCATTATCGCTTTGAGACGCATAGGTTTTTCTGGATGGGAAGGCCCGACATCGTGTTCTAGATATTTTTCAGAATAGATTATTCCAGTATTCATGATCCTCAATTGTTTTTGTTGTGGATTCTTCTAAAAATTATCTTAAATTGTTTTAATTGAGGGTGTTGTTCTCGAGTTTTTATTTTTCTTTTAATTTGGCTTTTCTGATTTTCAACTTTCCTCTTATTCCGTCCCATATCTTTTTGGTTTTTACTGGAATTATTCTTTTTTTGAAAAAGGGGGCGTCGAGCACTAGAGTTTCATACTCTCCCCCTTCTCCAGTAATATGTATTCCGTATTCCTGATTAAGGTCTTTTAATTCTTCTATACTCTCTTTTTCTATCTTTCTGCCGAGCCATTCTTTTTCTAATCCTTTTGCAGATATGGAAGTTATTATTATTTCTAATCCTTCTTTTAACATATTTTTAAGCAATTTTTCTGGGTCTTTTTTCCATAATGGGGTTAAAGATTCTATTTTTAATTCTTCACAGACTTTTTCGATTCTTTTCTTTTGATAGTTTGAAGCTACAGCGCCGTTTACGACACCATCGATTTTTAGGTTTCTTAAAACGTTTTTAAAGTCTTTTATTTCTTTCTTTTTATCACCAGTAGTTCGTTTTTTCTTAAGTGGTATGCCGGAGGTTTTTGAATAGAGATTAATAATCTCAGGATTTGGACGGTGAAACATCCAGGAATCTTCCCTTTCAGGGATTAATGATACTAAAAATTTGATTTTGTGATTGTTTTTGGAAGCTAACCATTGGGCATAGGTACTATCTTTTCCGCTTGAACAAAGTGCAGCTAGACGCATAAATAGATAAAGGAAGGAAAAACTAATAGTGTTTGTCTCGAAAATAACGGAGGGTAATAATTTGCGGGAAGATTTGATAAAATTAAACATTGGAATAATTCTAGCCATAGTAGGAACAGGGTTGACAATACTCAAAGCATTTGATCCTACAAATACTATAGACTATGTCTATATTGTAGTGGGTATAGGTCTAATAGTCGTTTATTGTTTCTTGACTTGGGACTGGTATGAAAGAGTATTCGGGATAGATGCTAGCATAGCACTATTTACGATACCACTCATAACTACTGGGGCCGTCACGATTGTCATTGCATTGTTTACTCAAGGGATAGCTCCACCACATGATAAAGTTATGCTTGGGTTAGGGGCTGCGCTCGTAATTGTTCCGATAGGACTTTTGTGGAAAATTTATTAATCGAAAATAGATAAGTCCTCGAGAACCTCTTCCGAAGGGGTGATATTTATGGAATTAGGTATATCTACGCTTTTATTTCCTGATGGTTCTCCTGAAGAGGGGATTGAACTGGCTTCAGAACTTAATCTTAACTATGTAGAAATGATTTTAGATATGCCTCATTTTCCTCTTAATCCTAATCCTGATCGCTTGAAAGAGCTTAGTAAGATGGCGGATTCTTCGGGTCTTCAAATTAGAGCACACGGAAGATTCTGGGATTTGAATCCTGTGAGTTTGTACTCTAAGATGAGAGAGTTGTCTTACGAGCAAACTTTGGAAAGCATAGATGCTTGTGCTCAACTAAATGGTGGCATTACAACGATACATCCTGGCAGGAGTTGGTTTAGAGGGAATAAAGAGTTATTTGAAAAATGTAAGAATTGGTTTCAAGATTACCTTGAAAAAACTTCCAAATATGCTGAAGAAAAAGGGGTGAGATTAGCAGTGGAGACAGGCTCTCATGGAGCGGACTTTCCAGGAAGTCCTGAAGAATTGCTCCATTCAGTAGAAGTTCATGAAAATGTTGGGATTACTCTGGACATTGGTCATCTCTATCTCTCCGCTCAAGATCGGTCCGGAAATGAAGAAAAGTGGATTTCGCACGTTATAGAGATGCTTAAAGAGAAACTAGTAAATATACACATACACGATAATCGAGGAAATTCGGACGACCATATGCCCCCCGGACAAGGAGATATAGATTTCAAACCTATAATTAGAACTTTGAAGGAAAATTATGAAGGACCTCTGATTTTGGAGCTTTGGGATTTGTCTGACCCGTTAAGTACTGTTAGAAAAAGTATTCAATATTTAGAGGAGTTAAATGATTCATAATCCTAAAATTTGAAGTACCGAATTTTCTAACCCTGAGAAATACAAGATTACTGGTAAAATTAGCACTCCCATACAGTGTGTTCTTTTGATTCCGAATGAAGGCGGAAGCAGTCCGATAGCAGTGCTTGTTAATAAAATGGCAATTCCCCAGATTCCAGCGTAATAGATACTAAAAGCGATTATGCTAATGATTACACCCAAACACATCCATTTATAGGGTAATTTTTCAACATTTCTCGCTGCGACTTTTCCAATTTTGAGATGTAACACAGTAGCGATACCGCCCACGAAAAGGGCGATCCCCATCAAGAACAACAACTCACTCAAACTTACGTTGATAATATTATCAACTGCTACAGCAGCACCACTTCTAGGTTTGCCAATGGCGTACAGAGCGACAAAAGAGAGTAAAGCCTTCGCGGTATTTACACCACTCACTCCGACTAGGAAATCCTTGGTGCTATCAGATTTTGTAGCAGCCTGAGACAGAACTGTTCCTTGGGCCGGTCCGACACCTGGAATCACGCCTGTCAGAAAACCGGCGGAAGCTCCTGTGAGTATAGGTCTAACGTTTTTAGTTATTTCGATTTGTTCGTCTGAGATAGCCTGTTTCGGTAAACTGTTTTCGTTCCCTATGCTGACTACTAGAACACTCATCCCAAACAATCCTCCTAATAATGGCATCAATGCTCCGTCTCCGGGAACAAGATTTGAGTTCAAAACTAGCAAACCTAAGAAGCCCGAAAGTAGAAATACTCCCGATGCTGCTAATCGTTTTTTCCAATTTTTTTCTAAGGCGAACATGATTAGGACGATGACTAGCAGCAGCCAGTGCATTTGGGGATTTATGTATTGATAGGCTGGACCTATCATGGGGGTCATCCCACCGGCCATTAAAGCGCTGAATAGAAGGGCTACTAAGGAACCTAATGCAGTTAGTTTTATCACTTCGTATCCTTTCCCGTCCAATACGAATTTATGAGCTGGAAGAACTGACAAGGCGGTGTCCTTACTGGGAACACCGAGAAAAGTAGAAGGAATAAAGTCTAAAAAAGTGTGAGTGATCATCATAGCCACAATTAAAGAAATAGCTTGATACGGATCCAGAGCTGTTCCGGCTACTAGGCCTACTAGTATGGGTGAAATATTGTTTACATGTAGACCGGGGATTAATCCTGTTAGTGTTCCTAGTAGAATTCCTAAGACAGCGAACAATAGGTACTCTATCATTCGGGAGCTCCTTTCACTTTGATATTGTAGGAATCTTCGACTTTTATTTCCAATTTTCCTTCATAGGTTTGTAAAAGTCCGACTACCTGAAGGAGGTTTCCCGATTGAAATTCTGGAAAGTTTTTAGATGCAGTGACACTTTTAGGGATAAAAACTTCGATGATTTCTCCGTTTTGTGTAAGTTCTAGTAGAAGACTTCCGCTACCCACGATTTTCTTTTCAGCGACGTATCCTCGAGTTTTTACTATCTTCCCAAGCTTGGATCGAGTAACATTGGAAATTTTTAATGGGGTTGAATGCGCGATTTGTAAACTTTCCGGCTCTTCGGGTATGATTTCCAATTGACCTTCATATTCTTTGACTTGTCCTTCGACTTCAACATTATCGAGAATGTTTATTTCATTGTCTAATTGAGAATTTGTTTTATTGAAAATAGGGACTGTAATTACCCCTCCAGACTCGTCCTTTATTTTAAGAAATAAATGGCCTTCAGGATGGTGGTGGAGATCTATGACTTTTCCGGAAATTTTTGTTTTTAGTCCAATATAATCTTGATTTATATTAGATATTGGGGTTAGGGCTGGTCTCGTGTGAGCGGCGCTCATATAAAGTAAAAGTATTCCGGCGATTGAAGATATTATGCTTAGTTTTACTGTGGGGTTGTCAATCATTGAACTCATCGGAAATTTTGCGGAGATGTTTTTTAAGAAGATAATCATACTTACTAATTTATATTTGAATATAACAATGAAAACAGGAGAAAATGCGAAAACTCTTAATTGCATTTACTGTTGCTCTGTCGGTTATGACGATAATTAATCCTTCTGTTCTTGGTCAAGAAGGGAGCGAGTCTGTTGTTTATGAGGTTAATAAAACTTATACTGTGAGTACTTCTGGCTCTGGAACGGTTAGGGATTTAGAGGTTCAATTTTATCTTTTGGATAATTGGAAAGGTTGGACTGAGCAAGAAATTCTCTCAGAAAGTGTAAGCACTGCTAGAGGCTCGGTTTCAATAAAATCTAATCATGAAAATCGTTATGCTGTTGTTGATTTTCCAGAATTAGAAGGTGAAACGGAGACCAATATTTCAGTCACGCAGGTGGTTAAAGTGACATCTACCGATTTGAAAATCCAACCTGAAGATGTAAAGGGAAATATCCCTGGAGAATTGGAGAAAAAATTCACTACTCCAATAGATCACTTGTGGCAAAGTGATGATCCAGACATCGAGGCTAAAGCACAAGAATTGACAGCTGATTTGAATAATTACTATTACAAAGCCAAAAGTATTCTAGAATGGGTTGAAAATCATTTCTCATATGAAGTTCAAAATTCTGAACATAGCGCTTTATGGGGCTTTGAACATACAGAAGCTGACTGTTCTGAATATTCGAATCTTTTTATAGCATTGGCTAGAGCTTCCGGAATCCCTGCAAAAACGGTTTCTGGTTATTTGCCTTTTACCAGTCTCTACGAGACCGAAGGTAATAATTTGCGTGATTCAGGTCATCAGTGGGTTATAATATATTTACCGTCTGTAGGGTGGACCCCTGTGGATTTGACGTATAATATTCCAAAAGGACAGTTCGGGGAGCTAAGTAATGATCATATTACAGAATTAGTTAGCGATGGGAGCAATTGGGTTAGTGAAGGAGAGATTAGCGTTCCTACACTAAGTTACCCATCAGGCTCTTGTGTAACTACTAAACGTAACCAATCCTGTGACTTGAGCACTGAAAGAAGTTCAAAGGTATGGCGTAGAGTCGCGGTAGAACCCGATATTAATGTAAGTTCTGGATTTGGAGAGAAGGATTTGAGGTATACTGTAGAAGTAAGTAATGATGGGTCTCGGAAGATTACAAATGTTAAAGTTAGATTAGAATTAGACAATCGTTTTTCTCCAAGTTCTTCAGAGAAAACTTTAGAATCCATAAATTCAGGTTTAAAGAAGCAAATACATTTCGATGTTGGAGTTGAGGGCAGTGTTGAAAACAGTCAAGGAGAAGCTGTCATTTCTTATAAAGCAGGGGATTATGGATCTTTTTTCACAAGGGAAAAAACAATGGTCACGTTTCGGGATGAATCTCAATCTTATGAAGTTCCGAAATTACCTTTACCTTTGGAAGATTTAGCTATAATCTCCGTTATTATTATTGGACTCATAATAGGAGTGTCGGTTCTTTTACGTCGGTGAGGTTTTATAGGGAGCGGACAAAAAAGAAAAGTTGGTAAAATGGAAGAAGCATTTCAAGGCACCGTTGTCGGACTAACATATGATGGAGGTTCTGTCCTTGCCTCTGATTCTAGAACTACTGCAAGGTATCTTGTAAGGAGTAAAAAGGTCAAAAAAATATTTGAAATCCAGGATAATATCGGAGTGGCGGTATCAGGGTTGGGTGGCGATGCTCGAAGCTTAGTGGATACTATGAAATCAGAATCTAACCTATACAGAATTAGAAAAGAAAAACCCATTCCCACTAAGAGTCTTGCTAGACTGACCTCAAACATTTTTCACGCGAGAAGAATGATGCCTTATATCGTCTCAATGATTCTCACAGGTTATGAAGAGGAAGGTCCCGAACTATACTTCTTAGATCCAGCCGGCGGCCAGTTGGAAGAGGATAAGTTCGCAAGTGCAGGTACAGGTTCTTCGGTAGCTTATGGAGTTCTTGAACAAAGTTATGAAGAAGATATGGATACAGATGATGCTTTGGCCCTAGCTGCTCAATCAATACAACAAGCGATTGAACGAGATGCAGCGACAGGTGATAGCGTTGTCGTGGCGAATATTGATGAAGAAGGCTTGAGAATTATTTCCGAAGACCGCGTTGATAGGTTGTTAAAATGATTTCTCTTGGCTTCAATGTGTGATTTTGTTTTGGAAAAATAATAAATTAGATGATTAGATTTTAGTAGTGGTTGGTGGGAGTTTTGAATAAGCCAGGATATGTTGGAGAGTTAAGTGGTCAAAGTTTTCTTACCACTCAAGATTTTAGCAGATCTCAGTTAGACCAAATTTTGAATGCTGCGGATGATTTGAAGAAAAAATTTCATGAGAGGGAACCTACTGATTATTGTTCTCGCCGGTCTCTTTTTCTCATGTTTTATAATCGTTCGTTAAGAACTAGGAATTCTTTCGAATCAGGAATATACCAACTTGGGGGGGATTCAAACTTTCTAAGTCCGGACGATGTTTATGAACCTTCTCTCCCTGAGGATATGGTTCCTTACAAAACGGAATCTATTTCTGATGTTGCTAGAGTATTGAGCCGGTATGGTGATGGATTGGCGATTCGTATTTATGGTGATGCTGCAAATTGGAGGATTGGTCGAGGAAGAAGAGTAGTTCAAGAATTCGATAAATGGGCAGATATCCCTGTTTTGAATATGGAAGACGATATTTATCATCCATTTCAAGCACTTGCGGACATGCAAGCTGCCAGAGAGGCTGAAGGAAAATTAGATGATAAAAAATTTGTTGTTTCATATGCTTATTCTGGCGGTTTAAAACCATTAGCAGTTCCTCAGAGTGTTACTCTCGCGGCCACACATTTTGGAATGAATGTTACTCTAGCTCATCCAGAAGGTTTTGAGTTAGAAGATGAAATAGTTAAAGCTGCGGAGAAAAATTCAGAAGAACAGAATGGTGACTTTGAAATAGTTAATGATATGGAAGAAGCTTTTCAAGACGCTGATTTTGTGTATCCAAAAGCATGGTCTCCAAAACGTTTTTTCCCACCTCACAATGAGGAACTAGATAAGGAAGGGGCGAAGGAATACCAGAAACAATATGAAGATTGGATTGATGATATGCCAAAAATTGATCTAACCAATGAAGCTTACTATATGCATTGTGGGCCTGCTGATAGA
>CAYSUV010000012.1:0-11624 GCA_964434275.1 Hadarchaeota archaeon (SeqCode)
CCTTTTGAAGCACGTTTCTGAAAATAAGTTTACAAAGGAACAACTTTGGGGGGAGATAGTAGATTAAATCAGTCTTCCGGAGGCCATTTTTTTCTAACTATCGTTACGATACAGTGCGCTTTTTCTACGATTCCTTCTGCTACGCTGCCCAGAAGTATTCTTGATATACCGCTCCGTCCGTGACTTCCTACGATGATGTGATCGATTTCGTTTTCTTCAGCGTATTTGACTATTTCTACGGATGGATTATAACCGTATTTTATATCAGTTTCAATTTTTATATCGTGTTCTTTCCCGATAGACTCTGCCTGTTCTAGCAGTTTTTTTCCTCTTGATTTTAATTTCTCGAATATTTCATAGTCAAATAAGCTGATATCGTCTTCGAGATCTAGGCCGAGCCCTGTAGGTATTTCTTCCACGATGTATACTGCGCTTATTTTTTCTAGGTTTTTTTCCTTAGCTTCGTTAATAGCGTAAAGAAGGGCGTTTTTTGATTGGTCTGAACCGTCCCAACCTACTAGTATTTTTTCTTTCGGCATCTAATCACTAAGACAATTATGTTTACGGTAAAAATAACTTTTCCAGAAAATTATCTAGTGTTTTAGAAGTTTTATCTTAATGTTAATGTTTCAGTTTCGTCTTCTTGGTTGGGTTCATTGTTTTTCTTTCATAATGTCGGTTACATCCCGAGATATGAAAGTAGCTCCCATAATCTCTCCGTCTAACTTAAACGGGACCGGCGTCAGCTCGCTGTAAACTGTTTCTCCATTCAAGGTTTTTATTTTACGGACTTTTGTGGGGCTTTCTTCTCCTTTTATTACTTTTTGGAAATTTTTCCACATCTCCTCTTTCGTGTCCTCTTCTATCTCCATGAATTTGAATGGGATTTCCCCGATCAGCTCCTCTTTTTCAACTCCAAGACGTTCGCAAGCTGCGTCATTAACTTCTTCCAGTCTACCTTCCTTGTTTACAAGATATGCTGGTACGGGCAACGCTTCGAAAAGTTTTTTGAATTTTTTCTCAGCCTTTTTAAGGTCAAGAATGTTTCTAATTATTATTACGAAACCTTCATTAGATTCTTCCTCATCCTTTACCAGTCCAATACTCAAGGTCGCAGGAAAATTAGAACCATTCTTCTTCTCAAGAGTTAATTCAATGTCTCTAGAAACTTCCTTTTCCAACGTTTCGTTGAGTTTTTCCTTCGCTTTTTCTCTGTCTTTTGGAGCAATTAGATCCACCATGCTTTTTCCAACAAGTTTTTCAGTATTATTATAACTATGTGCTTCTGCAGTTCGAGGAGAACAATATTTTATTTTGCCTTCGAAATCTGTGATCATTATAGGTTCGGGAGCGGTTTCTACAATTTTTTTGAACCTTTTCTTACTTTTTCTTAATCTCTCCTCGGTCTCTTTTTGTTCTGACAAGTCATGAGCTACTAGAAGAATTCTATCCGACCCTTCACTGTCATCTGTCAATACTTTGCCCAATACATTTAACCACCGGTAAGAACCGTCCTTACATTTGACTCTGGCTTCCACCGACAATTCTTTTTTGGTAAGCAGACCTTTCTCAAATTTTTCATTTATCCTTTCTACATCATCAGGATGGTGAAAATCGAAAATGTTTTCTCCTACCAATTCTTCGGTTTTGTATCCTAACAAATCTTCATGGGTTTGATTTGCGTAAAGAATATTGCCTTTGAAATCTATGAAGCTGATTAAATCATGCGCGTTTTCAGCGATGGTTCTGTACTTTTTCTCATTTTCTCTGAGCTTTTTCTCCATCTCTTTTCTTTCTGTGATAATATGAGTTATTATCAGCACACCTTCTATCTTACCGTTGAGTTCAAAAGGAACTCCATTAAGCTCTGCATAGTAGGTTTCCCCGTTGGGTTTTCTTAACTTATGTTCATGCGTTGGAACGCTCACACCTTTCTTAACTTTTTCAAAGCGTTCCATCATCTTTTTTTCCTCATCTTCCCCATCAAGGACCTGCACCAAATCAAGTGGTTTGGAACCTATGATTTCGTCTCTCTGTAAATCTAAGTGTTCACAAGCTGCATCATTTGTCTCTACAATCACCGCCTCATCGTCTACTAAATATGAAGGATCAGGAAATCCATGAAATAGTTGTCTAAACTTTTCTTCTGCATGTATTCGATCGGTCACATCTCTAGAAATCCCGATAACTCCGATGATTTGATTTCCTTCCTTTATCAGACTCGCGTTTATTTCAGAAATAAGTTCTTTTCCTTCAGGACCTTCTATACGTATGGTATAAGGAGAGACATGTCCCTCGGATAGTCTTTTCTCAAATTTTTTCCAGAGCTTTTCTTCAGCCTCTTCTGGGACAAAGGGGAGTTCTGTGATATGCCTGCCTATTATATCTTCTTTGTCCATCTTTCTTCTTTTGTGAAAGGATTGATTTATTTCCCTGATGATACCGTCTTTGTCGATTAAAAATGCCGGGTCAGGTATTGAATTGAATAATCGTCGGAATCTTTCTTCTGCTTTTCTCCTTTTAGAAATGTCTCGAACTATCAATTGGTTAAGACTTAAGCCCCCTATGTTGATCACTCCGCTCCCAGTAATCTCTACCGGGGTTCTATTATCCTCACTATCGGTAATGAATAGTTCTTCTAAGTCAGCTTTTTTTTCTTTGAGTTCTTCTTCGGTTTGACTGAACTTTTCGAATATTTCTTCATACTCTTCAGAATTTTCGCTCGGCACGAATTTTGAAAAATTTTGGTTGATGATTTTTTCTCTGGGTAGTTTTAGTAGTTCTTCTCCGCTTTTATTTACATCTATTATTTCTTTAGAATCTATTTCGACCAGAAAGAGAGCGTCGGGAGAGTTTTCGATTAGTTTTCGCCCGTGAATTAGGTCTAATAATTTTCCAGCATAGTCGTTTTTTTTGTTGAGTCTGTAAACTTTTCTTTCTCCAACTTCTTCTTCGACAATCAACCCTTTTTCAACTAGGTCGTAAATCACTCTTTCAACTGTGGCGTAACTTAATCCGGTTTCTTTTTCAATGTGGTGGCGAACAAGTAAATCATCTGGATTGCTTAAGATATAGTCTAACACTCTAGGTGCAGGATCTTTTTCGAATAGTTTTTTTAGTATTCCCAAGCGTTCCCCCTCCGTGTTTTCTGAATTTAGTAAATTTCCTTCCTATCCATTAGCGTTTTAACAAATTAAAGGCTTCTTTTTATTTTTCATTGATTAAAATGAAAGTCTTGAACAAACCGATTCTTGAGAGTTCCAATACCTTCTACTTCCACTTCGGTGAAATCCCCATCGCTAATAGGCCCCACTCCCGAAGGAGTCCCCATTGCAATCACGTCTCCAGGCTCAAGCGTGATTAGTTTCGTTATGCTTTCAATCACTTCAGATACTGAAAAAACGAATTCATCACTTCCAGAATCTTGTTTTAATTCACCATTAAGCTTCATTTTTACTCTCGGATTTTTCGGCACATCATTCACAGAAGCGATAACAGGACCTATCGGTGTGGCGTTATCGAATGATTTTCCTCTTACCCAGTTTCTTTCTACAGCTTGATCGTCTCTGTTTGAGAGATCGTTTATACAAGTGAAACCTCTTACATAATCCATAGCATTCTTTTCGCTAACTTTTTTGCACTGTTTTCCGATAACTACTCCTAACTCTGCTTCGTAGTCTATTCTCCCCTTCCCAGTTTCAATTTCACCTAAATTATCCAAATTTTCTTTTTCAGTATCTGGAGAAGGGAGAGTAATTGTGTCAAGGTGGCCTGATATGGTGTTAGGTGCCTTTAAGAATAATTGTGGTCTGTCAGGCAGTTCTTCTGGTAGATTGTATCCGCTTTCTTCTAAATGTTTTTTATAGTTTCCATAAAGACAGATGATTTTTGTCGGTTCGGTTGGTGGGAGAATATCTACCTCGTCGTGATTATAAGTTTCATCTGCTGATTTTATTCCTGAGTCTGTCCAGTTTCCGGTGCGTGTGTATCCCGATTTGTCTTTGAATCTGACGAATCTCATTTTCGGTTTCTCCAAGTAGGTTATTTTATATGTTCGGTTTTTGTTTTTGGTGACATTGCTTTTTTTATTAGTTTTAGACAATTCATATGGGATAGTTTATGGAGATTGTTTTTCATTTGAAGGATCATTGTATTGAAACTGAGGTTAAGGAGAGGTATGATGAGTTAGTTAAAGAGCTTTTAAGTGAAGAAGATGAGGAAAAGGAAGAAAAGTTGGAATTTGTGAGGGAGTTTTTGGAAAAATCGGACTTTAATGAGTTGAGAAGTTCTGGCTTTGATGGGAGTGAAGAGATGTTTGTTAAGGTCAAGAAGGAGAATAATGATTTTTCCGTAAAACGTGTGAATAGTGAGTAAGCGATTGATTTTTTTACTTTTATTCACTTTGATTATTAGGGTTATAGCTTGATTAGAACTGAAAAAGTTCTTTTAGTGGTTATTTTTTTGCTTATTGGGTTAATAGTGATTTCTTTGTTTAGGAGGAAACAGAATAAGAATACGAGGATACAGGCGATAAGAAGTGTAATTACAGGAGTTGGCGCGGTGATTTGTTTGGTCTCTTTGTTTTCTTACTGGATTGAAGTTGAGGCGGTTAGTTATACTCAGGTTGAGATTGCTAGTTTGTGGAATATAGCTCTTATGCAAGTGATTGTTTATACCATGATTTTTCTAGTGGTTTTGCAATATTTTGGAAGTTATATCTATGGCTCCGGTTTTGAAGCAGGAAAAGGACTGATAGCTAGAGCTTCTTCCTTCTTTCTTGCGATAACAGTAATTGTGATTATCGGCTTAGGTGTTGTTCCGGGTGTTAGATTCGTTGGTTTTGCACCGTGGATAGCTGTTTTCGGAGCGATTATAAGCAGGACGGCTCTTGAGATGCCTAAAGAAGAAGATGAAGAGGATGAAGATAGTGGGACTTTGAGGGGAGAATGTCCTAAATGTGGAGATCCGGTCGATTTAAGCGATTCTTTTTGCAGAAATTGTGGCAAAGCTTTAGATATGGAGGATAAAATTTCAGATTAGTACTAGTTTCAAGGACTGTCGAGAGATGGAGATAATTTAAAATACTAGTGTTCCTTCTAGAGAGTTCTTGTAAAAAATTTGAATTTGAAAGTGAGAATGTCGGTTCTGTTAATATCTACTCGCAGGAAGGTTGTTGAAGGTTTTTTAGTGAAAAGGTAGAAAAGGGTGGAGAAAAATTTAGAGGTAAGCCGAACCATTTGTCAGGTGGTGATGAAATGAAAAACATGCAACAAGGCCAAGGTGAAGCGAAGAAAAAAATCGCTAAGAGAATGTCCGAGGTGGAACACAAAATAATAATTATGAGTGGAAAAGGTGGAGTCGGTAAAAGCACAGTAGCTGCGAATCTGGCGACTGCTTTGAGAATGAGAGGTTACAGTACAGGTCTTTTGGATTGTGATATGCACGGGCCGAGCATTCCGAAAATTGTGGGGGTTAAAGGTGAGGAGACTACGACTGATGGTGAGTTGATGAATCCTATTGAGACTGATTTTGGTTTGGAGGTGGTTTCGATTGATTTTCTTCTTCCGGAGGAGGATTCTCCGGTGATTTGGAGGGGACCTTTGAAGATGAAGACTTTGCAACAGTTTTTGGGTGATGTTGATTGGGGTGAGTTGGATTTTCTTGTTTTTGATTTGCCTCCTGGTACGGGTGATGAGCCTCTTTCTGTTGCGCAGTTGATTCCTGATTCGGATGGGGCTGTTATTGTTACTACTCCTCAGGAGGTTGCTTTGCAAACTATTCGGAGGTCTGTTAATTTTGCTGAAAAGGTGGGTCTTCCTGTTTTGGGTATTTTGGAGAATATGAGTGGTTTTGTTTGTCCTGATTGTGGTGAGGAGGTGGATATCTTTAGTTCTGGTGGTGGGGAGGATTTGGCTGATGAGTTGGGTATACCTTTTTTGGGTAGGATTCCTCTTGATCCGAAGATTGTTGAGAGTGGTGAGGAAGGTGAACCGATTGTTTTGGAGGAAAAATCTAAGGCTGCTAAAGCTTTTGAGAATATTGTTACTAGGATTGAAGATTTGATCGAAAAAGAATGATGGAGTTGATGTTTTGAAGGTTGGAATTCCGAGCATGGGTGAATCTGGTTTGGAAGAAAAAGTGAGTTCTCACTTCGGTAGAGCTCCGACTTTCACTATAGTCGATACTGAGGATGGTGAGGTGAAGGTAGTGGCGAACACTAGTGAACATGCTGGCGGTTCTGGGAAACCACCAGAGATAATGGACGAAGAAAATGTGGAAGTGATGCTCGTCTCTAACTTAGGTCCAAGAGCGATTACTATGTTTGAAAACTTAGGTATCGAAGTTTATACTGGAGCCGAAGGTGAAGTGAAGGAAGCATTAGAATCTTGGAAAGAAGGAGAACTAGAAGAAGCTACCGACAAAGATGCTTGCGAACAACATCGACACTAAGAAAGACTTTCCTTCAACCAGCGAAAGCGAATATAAAAATAAAATCCTGCCAATATTAGTTATAACCAAATACATCTTTTTAGAAAAAAGAATACTAGTCGCGGTATGTTGAAAGCTGTTTTTACGAGAGTTTCACCTTTCGATAGAGATTTTAAATAATAGTCAATGTGTTATCTTACAAAGAATTATTCTCAAAACATATTATTCCGGTTTCTCACGGCCGTAGGGGCAAAAATCTTCTATCCCTAAGAGTTTGGTCGCGCTTTTTCCTGAAACTCCATAAACTATGGGTTTTGTATCGTGTTTTTTGCATAATTGGAGGAGTTGTGGCATAGTTCCGTTTACGAAACTACTTCCAGTTATCAGGGCTATCTCTGCTTTTTTTATGATTTTTTCGTTTTTTGTGCCAGGTTGTATTTTTGTTCCGAATTTTTTCTTTCCGATGTTTTTTGGGTTTAGATCTGTTACAAAGGATTCGAATTTTTCGCTACACGCTTTTAGGTGGCCTGGTTGGTATCCGATGTGTGCGATTGTTGGTTGTCCTTTTTTTTCTTGTATGTGTTTTGCTAGTTCTTTTCCGCATTTTTTTGGGTCGTCTCCTGTGCAGTGAACGGTTTTGTTTACTAGATTTTGGTGTTTGAAGGCGGCGTTGAGGGCGGAGAAGAAAATTGCTCTGTTGGTTTCGTTTTTTAGGTCTAGTTCAAATATGTTGCCTAGGTTGCCTATGAATGGTTTTGGATTGTTTGTGAAGGCGTCTCCATAGTTGTTTTCTAGTTTGCATCTGAGGAGAACTTCTTCTCCTTTTGCGAGGGCGTAGTCTTTTGAGGGTAGCTTGAATTTTTGTTTTTCTAAGTTTTCGAATTTATTTTTCGGAATTTTTTCTCCTTCTGGGGATCCTTGCCCTATTTTTTCGGCTTTTATTTTTTTGGAGCTTAGTTTGTTTTTTCCGATTTTCTTTTTTGCTTCTTTTCTGATTTTTCGGTATATATTGGTCATTGTACCACCAAGGTTTATGAACGGTTCTGTTTAACTTTATTTATTTGTTGAACATTATAGTTTAATGAAAATTAGTTCTGTGTGTAAAATGTGGTCAAGATTGAACCGTAAATATTTGAGTGCAATCATTTGCATAATAGGAGCCTTGGTTGGCAGCTGGATGGTTTTATTCCCGTTCAGAAAATTACCTTTTTTGGGCAAGTATGGGGTTATATTGGGAAAAAATCCAATTATTCACGCTTTCATTATCGGCTCATTTTTCCTCTACTTACATTTACTAATAACGAGACCCAATTTAGCTAAAACTAGCTTAAAAGATTCATTAAAAACAGTAAAAGATTTAGCAATATATGTCATAGCTGCTATTTTTATAGCTGGAGCTGTTTCAAATCTTTATCCAGCGACCGCTTTGACTGTTTTACTTGGGGAGCAGGCGGGAATTATCGCAATAGTTGTAGGTGTTGGCATTGGCAGTTTGCTTCCAGCTTGTCCCTTCATATCTTACCCTATTATTGGGGGGTTGTATGCCGCAGGGGCCGGATTTCTCGGCGTGATGGGCATGTTGTTTGGTGCCGGGCTTGGTTTTGCATGCGTTATAGCTGCTGATCTGTCCTTTTTTAACACGAGAGTACTTGCATTTAGAGTGACTCTTTCGTTGGCAACGGCCATTCTTGCTGGTTTGTTGGTTTATGTGTCACCGGTTTCTTTGTAGGGTGTTTGTGATGGTTTCTGAGCCTAGTTGGGGTAAAAAATCGGTTTTGCTTGGCGCGGTTTTGATATATTTGATAACTTTTTTGTTGAATCCTGTGGAGGGGAAAGAGTCTATAATTTTTAGCATTAAGGAGTTGAGAAAGCTTTTGTTGCCTATCCTCATTGCTATTTTTGTTGGAACTACTGTCAAGAGTTTGATAACTCCGAGTCTGGTTTCAAAGCTTTTAGATGGGAGTAAAGGTATTCTGACAGCAGGGGTTGTGGGAAGCGTACTTCCTCCTTGTCCATTTATTTCTTATCCGACGATACACGGGTTTAAAAAGGGAGGTACAGGGATTCCCTTTGTATTATTGATGCTAACTACTACCACTACCGTCGAAATAGGGCAACTTTTCTGCGGACTCGCTGTTTTCGGTCCTAAAATTGTGGGTTTGAGGATTTTGTTTGCCTTTACCGCTGCGATGCTGGTGGGGGTAGTTTTTTTTACGATTTATTCGAGAGTTTCGTTTTTTTCGAATTTTTTATCTTATGATGTTTCGAGAAGGGAATAATCTTCGTTTTTTGAGATTCTTAAAAGTTCAAAAGTTCCAGTAATAAAGGAAGAGTGGATAAATAACTGTTAGTGGGTTTGAAAGATATGACTTCCTCAATTCCGGAAGCTGGAGATAAGGAGTACGAGCGGATAGCTCAAAGAGCACAGCCGGACATACTTGTAATAGGTTGTGGCGGAGCTGGCTGTAACACGATAAATCATATGGCTGAGGAGGATATGGATTTCGTAGATAGGATTGCGGTGAATACGGATGCGCAAGACTTGTTACATACTAAAGCAACTCAGAAAATAATAATCGGTAGAGAAACCACAGGAGGGTTAGGCACCGGATCCGATTTGAAAAAAGGAAGGAAAGCAGCCTATGAAGATCGGGAAAAGATAAAAGAAGCTATATCTGGACACGAACTCGTCTTCGTGACGTGTGGTTTAGGTGGTGGCACTGGAACTGGAGCAGGGCCTGCTATTACTGAGTTTTCTAAAGAGGTTGATGCTTTGTCTGTTGGTGTTGTTACTTTGCCTTTTGAGTCGGAGGGTGAGAAGAGGGTTAAGAATGCGGTGGAGGGTCTTTCTAGGTTTAAAGACAATTCTGATACTACGATAATAGTTCCTGATGATAAGTTGCTTGAGATTGCACCAGATCTCTCTTTAGAAGAAGCTTTCAGACTGGCTGATAGTGTCTTGGTGGACACTATTAGCGGAGTTTCTAAATTAGTTTCTGAAACGGGTTTGATAAATTTGGATTTTGAAGATGTTCGAGCTACTTTCAAAGGAGGAGGGACAGGAGTTGTCGGGTTTGGAGAGGGGAGCGGAGAAAACCGATCGATAGAAGCAGTTACCGAAGCTTTGCAAAATCCCTTACTCGATGTCGAAGTTGAAAACGCTGAAAGAGCCCTCATAAGCATAACAGGTTCCTCCGACATGAGGCTTGACGAAGCCGAAACAATAGCAGGAAACGTTTCAGAAAAACTCAGCCCAGATGCAAAAGTGGCATGGGGAGCTAGAATATCAGAAGAATTAGAAGATACAATAATGGTAATGATAATAATTTCAGGTCTTGCTGCGTTAGATGGTAATGAGGATTTTGATTTAGGGTTAAAATCTTTGTGAACTTGTTTTTTTGAGGATAGTGATCATATAGATTTTAGCTTGTCCAGCCAGATTTCAATGCTATTATCTTTTACGAAATTTTTAACCTCTTCAAATCCGTATTTGTAAGTTTTTTCCCGGTTAAGTGGGAGTAGTTCAGCTTGAAGTTTTCCGTATTCGGTGTTTTCGGTTTTGATTACGAGGTAGGAGGCGTATTCGCAACTTCCTTCGATGAATTCTTTTTTGTCTTCGCTTATCTCGCCAGAGGAGGTCCTGTTCAGCCAAACGTGCATCAACTCGTGGGCTATTACTCTCTTGAATTCGAAACTGGGAAGTTTTTTAAGTATAGTGATTTTGATTTCTGACCTGTTTGGGTTTTTTTCATTTTTCCGGATTTTTGTAAAACCTCTGCTTCCTTTTTTTGCTAGTTTTTCTAGTTCAGGTTTAGATACGAAATCAATTTCAACACCGTTCAAGTCAATGTCGATTCCATAATCACTCAAAACTTCGATTACTTCTTCAGTTAGTTTTTTGGCGTGGGAGTGATTTTTTACAGATTTGCGGTCACAACTCTTACAAACAATCCGACCATCCTCATAACTTACTTTCTCTTTATCCAATCCAGGCGCGATTAGAGTGCTGCAGTAAGGGCATTGAGGGTATTCGTCAACATGTTTTTCGCAAAAATTATTTCCCCAAAAATCAGTCAGATAGTTTCCAGCCATTGTTTCACCACAAATGTCGCAGTCAATTCCTAGATTTTCTTTATAGCAATCCACATGGTACGATTTTTCTTCGTCTTTAACTGCCTCCCCTTCGATTATTTCTCCACACCAACCGCATCTAGGGGCGAAACCTTCTTTATAACACTCTTCGTGGCAAGGCTCACCCTCAACCTCAACGAATTTATCGTCTATAACCTCACCACATATCGCACATTTGAAATGGTCAGGATGGTAATATTTTCCCAGAGCTTCTATATGTTTTCCCTTTATGGGTTCTCCACAATCTTCGCAAATCTTAACCATAAAAACTCTCCTACCCTTCTCGGTTATTTAAAGCGAATCTTCTTAACGAATATATTTTATGAAAACCTTTTCAGTTTTGCTAACCGAAATTTTTTATTCCAACTGTCCAATCGCCATTTAGATAACAATGTATGATAATCTACAACTGAAAAAAGAAAAAGTATCTCAGTTAATCCTAGATAACCAAGAGAAAAAGAACGCGCTGAACAAACAACTGATTTTGGACTTGAAGAAGGCCTCAGAAGAATTACGAGAAACTGAAACGGAGCTTCTAATCGTTCGAGGGCGAGGAGACACGTTTTGTTCAGGACTAGACAGAGAATTACTCGGAAAACTGTCCAACTATGAAGAAGAAAAATTAGAAGAGATGGTACAAGTTGTACAAGATATCTTTTATAATATACGGACCTTAGAAGCACCAGTAATCACTGCTATACAAGGACACGCGATAGGAGCAGGTATTCAACTTGCACTGACTGGAGATATTAGAATTTCTACTCCCGACGCGAATTTTTGTGTCAAAGAACCTGATTTAGGAATAATCCCCGATATGGGTGCTTTATACCTCTTACCCAGATTAGTAGGGGACGGAGAGGCTAGAGAGCTAATATACACTGCCCGGACAGTTCAAGGTAGAGAAGCAAACAAACTTGGCCTTGTAAACGATATCTATGAAGAATTGGAAGATGGTATTGAAGAGTATAGAGAAATCCTTCTTTCAAAACCCGGCAGAGCTTTAAAGGAATCCAAATGGGTAATCGAAAAGAGTTGGACATCCGAATTGAGGGAAAGTTTAGAAG
>CAYSUV010000013.1:0-11476 GCA_964434275.1 Hadarchaeota archaeon (SeqCode)
GTCTCTCATAGCTTTCATAGCTTTCTCTTGATCCTCTGGATAGAGACGGTCTGTAAAATCGGTCTAATGATCAAAATTTTCTGGAGATTAACCCAGCATTTTAGCTTTTCTATCATTAAATCTTACTTTTCCAGAGGTTATGTCCATTTCCCACCAAGCAATCTTATCGGCATCCATAGCTTTTTCCAGTCTTTTCTTCTAGATTTCTAACTCTTCTTCCAAATCTTCTCTAGTCACCATTCTTATCCACCTCTTCTGAATTTTCAACCTTAGTTAAATAAACATCAAACCGTGCCCCTCCCTCTTCAGAATCCCTAACCTCTATTTCTCCACCATAACCTTCAACTATTTCCTTTACAAGATAAAGTCCAAGACCAAACCCTGATTTTTCCCCGTCTTTGAACCCTCTTTCAAATACTTTTTCTTTTTTCTCATCGGGAATACCTTTCCCATCATCAATTATACTGACGATACAGTTTTCATCTTTTTCTTCCACTTCCACCTGAATCTTACCACAATCTGAATGCGTTAAAGAATTTTCAATCAGATTAGAAAAAATTTCTTCAAGTAAGGATCCGCCTTGAATTTTATGATTAGTGATGTTACTTTCGAGTCGGATATTTTTTTCTTCAGCTTCGCTAGAGTTTTTTCGGATGACTTCCTCTAAAACCGGGGCGATTTCGGTTATTTCCATTTCTGCTTCTTCTACTTTTCTCAGATTTTCGATTTTTTCTATCAATTTTTTCTCGTTATCAGTGGTTCTAACCGCTTCTTTTAGGTAAAGTTCGGCTCCTTCTCGAAGGTCTAGCTCCTTCAGTTTTTTAAGATAACCTTGAACGACTTGTATTTTGTTTTTCAAATCATGTCTCAATAAAGAGTGGAGAAATTCTTCTCTCTCCTCTTTTCTTTTTCGTTCAGTAATATCTCTGAATATAACGATAAAACCTTCTAAATTGTCCGAATCGTCGTAGAGTAGAGAAGCTCCAGCTAAAGTATGAACCATTTCTCCGTCTTTGTTCAGAATTTTATACTCTTGGTGAGGAAAGGTTTTCTCTTCTTCAACTGATCTAAAAATGACATCAATAGCTTTTTCCATATCTTCAGGATGGACAAAGTCTAGAGCATTCTTATCCACTAAATCGTTGCTTTTTTCATATCCTATCATATCAGCAGCGGCTTGGTTTGCTCTCTCAACCTTAGCCTCCAGATTTATTATAACTATTCCGTCTTTCGCGGACTCAAAAATCTTTTCGAGTCGTTCTTTACTCTCACGGAGTTTTTTTCTCATTTCTTTACGATCAGAGATATCAATGTATGAGCCCAGCAAACCTTTCGGATTCCCATCATCATCCTCAATTAGACTAGCCGATAATTGAACATCGAAAATTTCTCCGTCTTTCTTTTCAGCTTTTAGCTCCCCTACCCACTCTCCCTCCTCTCTAACCGAACGGATTACTTTTTTGATTTCGTCCTCGTCCGCACCGAATTGCATAGAATTTTTCCCGATAACTTCCTCCCTCTCATACCCATACATTTCTAAAGCTGCTGGATTAACATAGTTAATCTTACCTTCAAGGTCAGTAATCACTATCCCGTTTATCGACGATTCTACAGCTTCTTTTTTCTCCCGTAACTCCTTCCGGGTTTTTTCTTTCTCAGTTATATCCCGCCCTATTAGGATTATTCCTTTAAACTCGCCATCTTCCCTTAAAACAGAATTATTAACTTCGACATGACGCTTGTTACCCTTCGCAGTTTCAACTTCATAAGTAGTGGATGGAACCTCCTCTCCTTCAAATACTTTTTCTGCACGTTCTAAGAATCGATCCCTATCCTCTCCGGAGTAAAATGGTTGCTCCACTAGAAATTCTCCCTCCAAATCATCCCTATCGCATTCTAAATACTCACAAGCAGTCTGGTTCACTTCCTCAATTACACCCTCATCATCAACGAAAGCCGCCGCATCGGGAATAGCTTCAAACAAGGACTTGTATTTTTCAGCAATATCCTTGTATTTTTCCCTACTCTTCTTAAGCTCTTTTTCCTTTTCCTTTCGCTCCGTAATATCTTGTACACTCCCAATAACCTCTACCGGATTCTCCTCATCGTCAAACCTAATGTCTGCCTTTTCCAGAACCCACTTTACTTCATCTCCCACCTTAATACGATGCTCAATATCATATCCCTCCCCCTTCAAACCCTCATCCCATTTCTTGGCCACATAATCACGATCATCAGGATAAACTAATTCCAAAAAATCTTCATAACTAACCGGTTCCCCTATCGGTAATCCAAATATTCTATAGACCTCATCAGACCAAGTTAACTCGTTAGTTTGTAAATCAATCTCCCAACTTCCCACCCTTGCAATCCTTTGAGTTCTACTAAGCCGTTCCTCACTTTCTCTAAGCTCTTTTTCTTTCTTCCTACGTTCCGTAATGCCCCTTACCGACCCGAGAATTGCAGATTTTCCTTCATATTCGATTAAAGTCACTCTAAAATCTCCATGCTTAACCTCTCCCTCCTTTGTCAATATCCGGGCTTCATAACTTGTAGGGGTCTCTTCGCCTTGTCTTCCCTCTCTATCAATTTCTCTTACTCTTTCTCTATCCTCTGGATGCAACAAGTCCCAAGGATTCATGTCATAGAGTTCTTCCTTGCTATAACCAGTCCAACCAACCGCACTATCATTTACGAAAAGAAGTTCATCTCCACCAACGACGAATATTGTGTCATGACTCTTTTCTGCAATAGCTTTATATCTTTTCTCGCTCTTTTCGACTTTTTCCTCAGCAATACTGTATTCGACCTCTTGAACTATTGCTTTCGCTAACAAGCCATATTGAGATTTTGGACTTCCACTTTTTTGCAAATAACGGTTGGCTCCAAAGTTTAAAGCGTCCATTGCAACATCTTCTCTTCCTTTCCCGGTGAAAATAATAAAAGGAATATTGCTATCCATGTCTTCTCTCACAGTTTTCAAAAACTCTAACCCGCCCTTCTTAGGCATCTGATAATCCGAAACAACAGCATCAAAATCATGCTCTTCTAAAAGTTCCAAACCACCTTCGACAGAAGCAACTGTTTCAACATCCAACCTGTCATCTTCCTCTTCAAGAAAAACCTCTGCCTGCTTTAAAACAGAAGAATCATCATCGACGAACAAGACTTTCATTCATATTAACCTCCACTACGAACTGTTTCTTAGAGAAAAATCACTCATAACATTCATAACTTGCCTATAAAACAATATTACTTTAATCCCTCACTAACTCCTTAAAAGAACTTCGAAGCAAGTAAAGTCTCAATAAGTTAATCTCTTTCCATAAACTCATTGGTGAAAGAGAAAAATTCATCGATAATTTTCCCGATATCATTCTTCACACAGATACATTGTTTTTTGTAGCTTGAAACCCCTCCAGAAATAATCGGGTCATGAGTAAAAATCAGCGAATAACAATCGATATCAGGATATTTTTCATACAATTTTTCTATTTCATCTATCACATACATCAGACAATAATTAAATTTGTAGCATCTTTGTTCTTCAAAATCATCAAGCTCTTTCGTAACGGGACAATTGTGCCATGGAGCTGCTCTTTCCGTATCGCTAGGTATATTTATAGAACCGTCGTAATGTGAGAAGTTTAGTTTTAAACTTTCGAATAATTCCGATCTTCTAACTTCTCTCTTAATCTTCTCAAATCTAACTTCAGTCTCATTCACCGGTACGATCAGAACGTTCAAGATTTTCTCCATTTTTTATCATTAAAAGAAATGTTCACAGATTTAAGGAGGTTTCCTCTCATACTCTTATCTCACCGATACACACACCAAGAATTAGCCATCCTAAGCTCCTATTATCTTATTCTTCAAACCCTTCAAGAAACATTTCTCACAAAATACTTTATGCAGCCTTTTGATATCGCGAATCAATTCTAAATATTATGGAAAATTCACACCCTAGAAAGTTAAAAGAAAAAACCTCCTCTTAATGCCATATTTCAAAAAAGGAAAAAGTTCAGGATTTTTGCAAGTAAACTTCGAACTTAGCTCCGCCAAGATCCGAATCTTTAACTTCTATGCTACCCTCGTAAATTTCTAAAAGCTTTTTAACTAGAAACATTCCAAGGCCAGTTCCTCTGTCTTCATCAGTTGTATAATCCTTACTTAGAATCTTGTTCTTTTCCTCGTCGGGAATTCCTTTACCGTCATCCTCTATAACGCATTTAACCTTATCTCCACTCACTCCTCCACGTATGTTAACCTTACTTCCCTCCGAATGCTGAACCGCATTTTCGATAATATTGAAAAACACGCGATTCAGAAGTGAACCACCTTTACAATAACACTCTTCTTCGGGACACTCTACATTTACTTCCATACTTTTTTCTTCCGCCAAGTCTCCAATTTCATCTACCGCATCATTAATCGCGGCATCGACATCAACATCTCTAATTTCTTCCTCCTGGGCTTCTCTCAAAGTCCTGATTTTTTCTATAATCTCTACACCTTCTCTCAAATCGCTCATAGCCAGAGAAATATACTTCCCCACTTCTCCAGGAAAATCATTATCCTCTAATAATTCCAAATAACCTCTAATGACTTGAAGCTTGTTTCCCAAATCATGCCTAAGTAAGGACTGAAGAAACTCTTCACGCTCCCTTGCTCTCTCCCTTTCAGTAATATCTATTATCGCCACATATGCTTTTGAGAAAGAGTTCTGGTACTGTTCAGGAACTCTGAGTTCTAGCAATTCTTTTTTCTTCTCGCCTTTGAAAGAGATAGATTCTGTTATCCCTCTAAATTGTGGTTTTCCCTTAGACATAGCTATTATTTGATTTTTTAGAAGTTCGATGTCATTGGAAACCAATGAAGGCAGGTTTTCTATCAGTTCTTCCTTAGAACTTGCTCCATAGTGTTCCAAAGCACTCTCATTAACATCGACAACTTTGGTTTTTTCAAAACAGTTCAAAATCTCTTCCGGGTTTTTCTCTAAATAATCCTCCAAATTATCAACCTCCCCTTTCAAACCATCTACATATTTTTTAAATTCAGAAAAATCATGTTCCCAGATAGGAATAGGAGAATACTCGAAAAGAGATTGGTATTTTTCCCTGCTTTCTTTAAGTTTATCCTCAGCTTTTTTTCTTTCTGTTATATCTTTAGAAACCACTACAACAGCTTCAATCTCCCCTGATTTAAAATCTCTAACCGGACTATAGGTTCTACTTGACCATCTATCCTTAGTTAAAAACTCGTACTCCTCCGTCTGAGTTCCACCTGTTTCCAAAACGTTCTCCACATTATCTTTGTGTTTTTCAAGGGTACTCTCAGAATGAATATCCTCGTATTTTTTTCCAATTACATAATCTTTATCTTTTTTAGGTATCTTCCCATCTTCAGCCAATCGAGAAACGTGTTCGTCGTTGGCAAAAATGTACCGATAATCTTTATCAATCATATAAATAGAGTCTGACGATGCCTCTACACCTGCCTTGTATTTCTTCAGTTTTTCCTCCATTTCCTTTCGGTCTGATATGTCGTGACCGACCAGAAGGATTTTATCTAAATTGAATTCATCATCTAACAAAGCTTTTCCCAACACGCTTAACCACTTGTAAGAACCGTCCTTACACTTAACTCTCGCTTCAACCGACAATTCTCTGTCAGAAAGCAGATTTTCACTAACCCGTTTTTTAACTCTATCCACATCTTTCGGATGTTGAAACTCGAAAATATTTTCCCCAACTAATTCCTCCGGCTTGTACCCTAACAAATCCTCATGAGTCTGGTTTGCATAGAGAATATTCCCCTCAAAATCTACAAATGCAATCAAGTCATGAGCATTTTCTGCAATTTGCCTATATCTCCTCTCACTCTTCCGAAGTTTCTCTTCGGCAAGACTAAGATCAACTTCCCGAACTATTGCTTGTGCCAATAATCCGTACTGAGATTTCAAATCTCCCCCTTTCTGCAGATACCTGTCTGCTCCAAGATTTAAAGCGTCCATTGCAACATCTTCTCTTCCTTTCCCAGTGAACATGATAAAAGGAATATTACTGTTCATCTCATTCCTAACGGTCCTCAAAAATTCTAACCCATTCATCTCCGGCATTTGATAATCCGAGACAATAGCATCAAATTCCTCCTCCTCTAAAAGTTCTACTCCTCTTTCAGCAGAAGTGACCGTTTTAATGTTTAGATCATCAAACTCATCCTCAAGAAAAATCTTACCTTGTTTTAAAACCGAAGAATCATCATCAACAAACAAAACCCTCATATATCATCACCATTCCAACGAAACTCGCTTAACACAAGACAAACAAAAACTTGTTCAAATTCACCTGACTACTCTTTCTCACTTATTCCTATTTTAACCCTAACATCGCTCACTCTGAAACAAAAAATATTCTCGCGAACACCAACACAATATAGAAGTGGTATTTGAACTTCCAAACCCTATTGATAAATCATCCCCAACAAAAAATCTAACAAGATTATAAAGCGTCTAATCCACTATCCTTTGTTTCCACGTCCCTCTTTTGAACCAGAAATATGCGATTGTAGCACCCATAACATTCGATATAGGAAAAGCCATCCACACACCAGATGGCCCAAAAAATCTTGAAGCGGTGAATGCCGTGGGGACTCTTATTATTCCCAGTGTGATTATGGAAATCGCTGCGGCTGTTAGGGTTTTTCCTGATCCTCTGAATCCTCCTGCGAAAGCTCTCATTATTCCGATGAACCCTATGCTTAGTGCTGTGTATCTTAGAAAGTCGACTCCGTGTTTTATGATTTGTTCTTCGTTTGTGAAAACAGATATGAGTATTTTAGGGAATATAAATATTATTATTCCTATTCCTGTGAGTATTAGAAACAAGTATTTTGCTCCGATATAGTTGACTTTTTCTGCTCTGTCGAAGTTTCCCGCTCCTAGGTTTTGCCCTGTCATTGTGGAGACTCCTCTTGAGACGGACATTGCTGAGAAGAATAGGATTAGTATTATTCTGGTTCCTACTTGATATCCTGCTATTACTGAGGTGGAGAACATTCCTACTATTGCTACTAGAACGTTGATTGATACGGATCTTCCTGTTGTGCCTATAGAGGCTGGGATGCCGATTCTTAGTAGTCTTTTTAGGAAACTGAAATCGGGGATCATTTTTGAAAGGCTTATTTTTATCCCTCGCCAACCGGACAGTAAGATGGCGAAACCTATTACGAAAGCTAGAATTCTGCTGAATACTGTTGCTATTGCTGCTCCTTCTATTCCCATTTGGGGAAAGAAACACCAACCAAAAATTAAGAACGGGTCTATTATAATATTCAGAACTATTGAAAACAACATTACATACATTGGGGTTCTAGTGTCTCCATATCCTCTCATTAGTGCGATAAAAACCGCAAAGCCGAACATGAAGGATATTCCTAGAAATATTATTTGGAGATAGGAAACTCCGAGCGTGATAACCTGTTCTGAGGCTCCATATAAAACTAGTAATTTTTCAGCCGAAAAAAACCCGAAAATTCCGAATATAATAGAAACGACAATGCTGAAAGTTAGAGTTTGAGAAGCTGAAAAACTAACCATTTCCTTATTTTCACTGCCTTCGAATTGCGCGACCAGAACACTGCCCGCCACTGCCAATCCCATTCCTAGAGAGATGAAGAGGAAAATCAGAGGAAAACTAAAACCGATGGCTGCAAGAGCCTCTTTGCTTAATTTTCCTAGCCAAAAAGTATCACCTATATTATAAGCCATTCTCAAAAGATTGATAATTATGATAGGTGTTGAAAGGTGTAATAATGCCCTTCCAATATTTCCATCCGTTAACTCAAGCTCTTCTTTTCCTCTAATCATTTTTTCTCTCTAAAGTGCGTATCCTTAAAATATCCTTAGATTCAAACCTCGATAGATTTCAAAAAGTTGAACATTCGGAGTAGGTAAACTCGAAACTAGAACAAATCAAATATGGGATTTGGAGATTCGAAAATCTATGAAATCGTTGGGGGAAAATCTAGAATAATTTCTCTAAGAAATAGCTATATCGGGTGTTTATACTTCTTTTCACAATATTTTCACAGTTTTTTCATGAGAAAGCAATCTTAAAATGCATAATTTTTTCATAAAAAACTTTTTTCGATTTAATTAATTCTTCATTTTTCCTTTATTTCTTTATAATCCGTTTAAACGATTAAAGTAATGATAATAAGGAAAATAAGAGAAATAATAAGCGTTTTCAGGGAAAGAAAGAAAATTTTTCTCTCAATACCTATATATTTAAATCCTCGCCCGGATACATTAGTTCGAACGCACACAAAATTTTTGAGGAGGTGAAAATATGACTGATTATGGTCGAGGAGCTAAAGCCGGGGTGGTTGCAGGAATACCTTATGGAATTATTTCTGGAATCCTGTACTTTTTAGTTATTCAAGCGATGGCACCGGGATACTGGACATCGATGGCTGCTGCCAATGTTAGCATGATGATAAAAGCTAGTATGATAGTCATGTCAATAATTAGTGGAATTATTGGCGGACTCATATTCGGAGTTATTTATGCTGCAGTTTACGACCCTCTTCCAGGAGACTCCAGTGTCGTCAAGGGGATAATACTCTCGCTTCTTTTCTGGCTTATTCTAGGAGTTGGATTAGGTTACTCCGGAATATCTCAAATATCTCAAGTCGCAGGTACTGGAGCCGCAGGAGCATATTTAGCTGTCGGTTTGGTTTCTTCCCTTATCTGGGGAGCTCTCGTCGGCAAGTTATGGGATAGCTTCGGATAGACAAACAGCAGAACTTAGAAACCCAATCCCATTTTATTTTCTTTTTAATTATTTTAGAATCTTAATTATCTCGAGTTTATTTTTCTAAGTGTGGATTGGAGTAAAGTAATGCTTCGAAAATGATATGAAGATAACAAACCCGTTATAAACAAAATCCTAACTAAACGAACGAAAAATTTAGAAAATCATCAATGGCAAGAGAAAATCAAAAACTCATTAGACGTGCGGATTTAATATCAAAAAGATAGAGGTTTAGCATATGAAAAGAGCTAAGTTAAATATCATAGTAGACATCTTTTCTCTGATTTTCTTTATCGCATCCGTCTTTACAGGTCTCGTGCCGTACCTCTTCCTTCCTAGAGGGGGATACTATGGAGGTAGGGTTGCTGAAACTTTTTGGGGTTTAACCCGAACACAATGGGGAAACATTCACTTTTTGGTAAGTCTAATTTTCGTCATTTTGATGGTGATACATTTACTTCTTCACTGGGAATGGTGGAAGAAAGCTCCCTCTATCTTTAGAAACTGTTGAAAAATTTTATCGTTTTAACTCGGTTTTAGAAAAAATTCCGTTTGAACAAGTCCACTAATCGGGATTATCTTTTTGGCAAAATTTTTTGATTTTTTCGGTAGCATTTTTTTCTAGTGGTTTTCCGTGTCCGCTCAGCATTATTTCAAAATCGAATTTTGTTAGTTTTTTGATAGATCTTCCAGCTTGTTTGAAGTCCCAACATGATCTTTTGGTGGGTTTTCGAATATTTCCATTGCTGAAAACAATTGCATCGCCCACAAACATAATCTCTTTTTGCTTATCGTATAGGCTGATGCTTCCCGGCGTGTGTCCAGGAGTATTCACTACCTCTAAACCACTGATTTCGTCTCCTTCCTTTACTATCAGGTCCGGTTCAATAGGGACGGATTGGTAAAAATATTGTAAAAATTTGGAAAAAATACTCATTATTCCTCTTCCCGGGGTTTTTAGCTCCCCTGATAAAATTTTAGCCTCTTTTTCATGGAGAACAACCTTAGCGTTAGTTTTCTCTTTGAGTTCAGGAACACCACCCATATGATCGATGTGGTGATGGGTCAGTATGATTTTCGACAAATCTGAAGGTTCTAACCCAATGCTTCTCATATATTTCAGGATTTTTTGAGCGCTGCCCGGCCTTCCTGAATCGATTAGTATAAGCTCTCCATTTGTTAGGAGATAAGCGTTTTCTTTCAAATCGTTGATTCTATGTATTCCTTCAATTACCTTCATTAATCGACACATTTCTTTTCTGAAAATGTGGATTCAAATAATTAATGTTGGAGTGTTTTTTTTTGTTTTTGGTTGTTTTTATCACTTTGAAATTTTCACTTTTGTTCAGTGAGCTTGACTAATCCTGCTAAATATAAAATTGGGGGTAAATGCTTGTAATTGAAGAGTATATACATACTATTGGGTGGGTTAGATGAGGTGCGATAGGTGATTACATGCTTCTTTTTATAAGGAAGCGTGTAACTTTCGAGTGGCTTCGGGCTCAATCCCAGAAGGATTTCTGGTTTCGACCTCATCAGACCTCGAACCATGGGCACACCTACTGGTACCCGCAAGCCCAATAATCCGCGTATAGCGTCGGGCTATGTTTTTCGCCCCGTTAAGGTCGGCGTCGAGAGAATGTCCACAATTGTCGCATTCGAAGAAACCGTTGTGTCTTGTGGTGTCGAGACTCCCGCACTTACCACATTCCTTGGACGTGTTTTTAGGGTCGATGTAGACGACTCTGACTCCCTTCTTGACAGCCTTGTACTCGATGAAGTCCTGCAACTGTCGGAAAGCCCACTTGTGGACCCACTCGTTGTATTTAGCCGACTTTCGGATGTTGGTAAGGTCTTCCATCACGATAACATCCCTCTTTTCGAGCTTATCAATTATTTTTTTGGATATGTTGTGGTTTTTCCAAGTCATGTAGCGGTTGAACCGTTTCCCCATGGACTTAAGCCGATTATGTGAAGCATGGGTGCCTTTCCGCTGAAGTTCAGCTCGGAGTTCCTCCCACTCAACCCGTTTTCTTTTCGTGTCGGTGCCGAAGAAGTCTCCGTCGCTTGTGACGGCGATCTTGTTTATCCCAAGATCAATCCCGAGAACCTTCCCACCGTCTTGGAAAGAGAAAGGATCAACATCGACCTTTTTGACGAACGTGAAGCAGAAGAAAAGCTTGCCGTTTTTGAGGACGAGATTGCTTTCTCGAACTTTTCTGTCCAAGTATTTTTCATAACAATCGGGAATGTCCAACTCTACCTCGACTCTACCGTCGACGGAGGCAAGGCTGAGTTTTTCCCAATCTTTTTTGACGGTTGCAGAGCGTGGAAAGTTGTACCTGATCGTCGCGAACTTTTCGACTTCGGGCTTCCTTCCCGGACTGTTTTTGAGCATTTCGTGAGTTTGACTGATGACGCAAACTGCGAGTTGTGATTGAAGCCCGAATTTTTTCCTGATTTTGTGATAACAGTCGTCGTGAATTTCCCTTCTCGTGTAAAGATTGTTCCAAGCTTTATCGATGCAAAACTGGAGGGCTTTCGAATAAACCCTCATAGTTTTCACAAGCCTCTCATCTTTCCTGATCTTGACCTTAGCAGTGACAAAAGACCTCATCACAAAAAACTAGGTCGATCCGATTTAAAACCCGTTTCCGAGAGGT
>CAYSUV010000014.1:0-11150 GCA_964434275.1 Hadarchaeota archaeon (SeqCode)
GCAAATCTTTCTTTCCCTTCATCAGTTAGGGTGAAAGAGACTCCCCATTCTCCTTCTAGAAGATTTTTTTGCACGTTTCTGATATGCCTACTCCAGATAACTCTATAATTGTCTATGAAAACTTCAGGCAGACCCTCTTTTCCTAGCAGTTTTTTAGCTCGGTCTAAAGGTAAAGAGACTTCAAACTGTAAAAATTGGTTATTTCTTCCTAGCGGTTTGAATTGTGCTCCAAGAGTTCCGTATGGATCTACTCGAGTTTCTAGAGAATTTTGCACTTTTTCCTGAGTTCCTTGTGAAACTTTTCCTTTTTTTAAGCTGATCAGTTCTTCACCATTTTTAAGGAATTTTTCGAGAAAATTTTCAGAAACATATCTACCTATTTCTATAGTTAAATTTCCGGTCTGTTCCTCGTTCTCTATTCTTAGACCAGTTATGGGAGATTCTAACTTTTCTCTAATTCTTTGCAAAAAATTATCAGTATAACTTGAAGAAGACTGAGGTAATTCAATCGTGGCTCGGGTGGCTTCCAAACGCAAAAGTATGCGCGTACCGCCAGTTATGTCTATACCCCAATTCGGTCCTTTGACGTTTTTAGGAAATGGTGCCCCGGTGGGTTGAGTTTCTTTCCAAGGTGCTGCGATGAATAATCCGGATATGATAAGTCCGAGTATTAGTAATGCGATTCTTCTATCTCTAAATCCGGGCATGGTATTTCTCACCTTTTTGAGCTTTGTGGCGGAGTAATACTCCTGAGTTAAAGAGCCAAGTATTTACCATATCTACTAATATTCCTAATACGATTACGGCAGAGATTTGTTGCAGTTGGGGTGCCGTGGTGAATAAGTTAAGCACGACCATAGCCGTAGCTGAAGTTGTACTCATCTTTATACCTGTATTCATAGCCCTACTTGCCCGATTTCTAGGTTTGCCTCCTTTTCTTCTTAGAATGTTTGTGCTAAGCAAGATGTTTGTGTTAACTGCATACCCGAAAATTAAGAGTATTCCTGCCATTGAGGACAAGCTTAGTGGGATTCCCAAAATTGACATGCCTCCCAGAATCCCGAGAAAGTCTAATCCTATTACGGAGAGAATACTTCCGATTGCGGTATAATGTCTAAGAGCGAAAAACAAGATTATAGCCATTGCTATTATTGCTCCGATAGCTGCATTTCTGGCTTGTTTTTTGTAAAGATTTGTGATAATGGAACCCATCGTTTGGATATTTATGTCGGCGTCTTCTTCTATTTCAAGATTGCCAATCAAAGATCTTATTCTATCTTCAGCGGTTAGGTTTTCCATTGTCCCAAGCAGGTTGGCAGAGGTTTCTATTGAGACACCATTTTCAAAACCATGAACCTTAGCGGATCCACCAAATTCTTGCTCAATACTTGTCTTAAGTTCGGCATTTTGAGTTTGAGTAGTGTTTTGAATGTTTTGTATTCGGATATAACTGCCGCCGGAGAATTCTAAACTCATAGGTACTGGAGTCCCGCTGACAATCCAGTGGAGTCCTATAAACCCTCCAAAAATTGTTGCTATGATTAATGGGATAGCGATTAGTTTTTTGTGGCTTAGATTTTCTACTGGCCATGAAATATTGATATTGATGGTATTCACCTTTGTATCTGTTTTTGACTTGTTTTTGAATGAGCGTGCGAAATTTGCAGTATAGTGTTTTCCGCTAGTTTTTTACCTTTTACTTGTATCATTTTTTCCTCTTTTTCTGGTTTTCTAGGTCTGTTTTTCTGTTAACATCTTAAGTTTTTTAATTAGGGTGCTTTTGTTGTTTATTTGTGATTTAGAAGTGCGGTTGGTTTTGAGGATGTTAAATATTTAGAAAGGTTGTTTTATTTCGTCAGTTGGAATTTGTACCCATAATGGATTATCCCTTTATTTCCGTCTTCTCCGATGTTTCTGAATGTTGTTTTTACTTTTTTCCCTATTTCTATATCTCCCCCATCTGTGTCTGTAATCTGGCCTACGATTCTAGGGCCTTCGTCAAGTTCTATTATCGCTATAGTGTAGGGTGTTTCTTCTTCGAAGTCTTCTTGAGGGGAGCGGACATGGGTATAGGAGATTATTTCTCCTTTCCCGTCGAGTTTGTAAGTTTCTACGTTTCCAACTCTTCTACAGTCGGGGCAAATGCTTCTGGGTGGGAAAAAGACCCGGCCGCAATTTTTACACTTAGTTCCTAGGAGGTTGTATCGGTTTGGAATCATTCTCCAAAATCTTGGTACAGCTGGCATTCGATCACCTGCTTTTCAAAATATGAACTATTCCAGTACCGCCAGAACCGCCAATATTATGTGTTAGGCCAATTTTCGCGTTTTCGACTTGTCTTTTCCCTGCTTTCCCACGGAGTTGAGAGGTGATTTCCACAGCTTGGGCGATCCCCGTGGCACCTATAGGGTGTCCTTTTGATTTAAGCCCTCCACTGGTGTTAACTGCTACTTTGCCGTCTCTTTCTGTCTGACCTTCTTCTACCATTTCCCCACCTTCTCCTTTTTCGCAGAATCCTAAGTCCTCAATACCAATTATCTCGGCTATCGTGAAACAATCATGAACCTCAGCTATGTCTATCTCTTCTGGTTCTACCCCAGCCATTTCGTATGCTTTTTTGGAAGCTTCCACTGCGGCAGGTATTTCGGTGAGTGATTCACGATCGTGTAGGGATAGAGTTCCGCTCGCTTGTCCTGAACCTTCAATGAAGATAGGATTATCGGTATACTCCTTTGCAATTTCAGCTGGTGCTAAAACTAAAGCTGCTCCCCCATCACTAATTGGAGAACAATCGAGAGTGTTAAGAGGATCAGTAACGGGTGGAGAATTTAGAACTTTGTCAACTGTTATTTCCATTTGATATTGAGCATACGGGTTTAAAGACCCGTTTCCATGGTTTTTCACGGCTACCTTAGCCATTTGCTCTCTAGTAGTACCGTACTTGTGCATATGTCTTCTAGCCATCAATGCATAAAGGCCAGGATAGGTTGTACCTACGTAAGCTTCCCATTCTCGATCTGAGAGAGCTCCTAGAACCCCATTTGTTTTATCGGAGATAAGGTCAGTCATTTTCTCTATCCCTCCAGCGACAACGATATCGTTTATCCCCGACCCCACTGAGATAAAGGCTTCTCGAAGGGCTAGTCCTCCTGAAGCACAAGCGGCTTCGACACGAGTACACGGAACTGGTAAGAGGCCTGAATGGTCTGCTATTACTGATCCGATGTGTTCTTGTCTGATGAATTGTCCTGCCGACATGTTTCCTACGTACATTGCATCTATTTCGTCTCCGCTCAGCCCGGCATCTTCTAGTGCTCTGACTCCAGCGTCTACGAACATTTCTCTAAAAGAGGTATTCCAAAGTTCTCCAAATTTTGTAATGCCGATCCCGATGATTGCTACGTCCCTCATTTATTCCACCAATAAATCCCTCATTTTTACATATTTCCCGTAAGGAATGTACTCTTTTTCTTTCACGAGGTCTTGGACTTTTGGAATCGCATCATCGTTATTTTCCACTCCGTCCTTAACCGTGAAAGAGAAAGCATCACTTCCAGCCCCCGAACCGAATGAGACTACAAAAATCCTTTCGCCAGGTTCAGCTTGATCAAGCACTGAAGCAAGTCCTAAAGGAATTGAACCTGAATAAGCATTTCCAATTTCCGGGGTCAATAGGCCGGGCTCAATCTTCTCTTCAGGGAAACCTAATCTATCTGCGGCTTTCAATGGGAACTTGCCGTTTGGTTGATGAAAAACCGCATAATCGTAATCTTGAGGAGTTAATTCAAGTTCTCGAAGTAGCCCGTTAGCAGCTGAAAGTACGTGCTTGAAGTAAGCAGGTCGACCTGTAAATCTTCCTCCATGTTCAGGATAAGCTTGCTTTTCCCTTCTCCAAAAATCAGGCATATCTGTGGTGTATGAAAAAGTTCCATCTATTTTTGCTATTGAGTCCTCACCGTCTTTCCCAATTATGAATGCACCCCCGCCAGCTGCAGCAGTATATTCTAGAGTATCTCCAGGCCTAGCTTGTGCGGTGTCAGCTCCTATTGCCATTCCGTATTTGCACATTTTTGATTCTACCAAACCCATGCAAGTTTGAATTGCTGCGGTCCCTGCTTTACAGGCGAATTCGTAATCGGCGGCTGTGAGGTTTGGGGTGGCTTGTATTGCTTCGGCGACCATAGTTGCTGTGGGTTTGACTGCGTAGGGGTGTGATTCTGAACCTACATAGATGGCTCCTATTTCGTCTGTGTTTATTTTTGATCTTTTGACTGCATTTCTAGCGGCTGTGACGGCTATCGTGGTAGTGTCTTCGTCTTCGCTGGGGACTGATTTTTCTTTGATGTTTAACCCTTTTTTTGTCCTTTCGGCGTTTTCTCCCCATGTGTTTGCTATTTCTTCAACTTTTATTCTGTACTTTGGGATATATGCTCCATAACCTATTATTGCAGTGCTCATTTTTTCTTTCCCTGAAAATTGTTAATTATGTGACTATCTCACTGATGGGTTTTGTATTCCATAAAAATCTTACTATTGTCTATGATAAGTTCGACAATTAACTAATTTATGGGAAGGAATCTTGAAGGTTGTTGATTAATTTTTCCACACTAGAAGTACGGGAAATTATCAAAGGAACTTTCAAATTTTTAGCAATCCTGACACCGAGCCTGTCAGGCTCATCAATATTCCCGTGAAGAACAACAGCACCAGGAGTTATACCCCTCACCTTAATCGCGACAAGAGGGGATCTACCCGTACTAACATTAGTAAAAATAAGCGCTCGTTCCGTAGTAATACCATACAGACCCGTGAAATCCTCCGTGGTAAGTTCCAAAACAGCCTTTGGACCATCAATAACTGTGTATCCGAACAATTTTTTGTCCAAAAGATTCTCGTTCGCCATAGCTTCACCTTCAACGACCTCAAGTAGTTTCTCTCCTTCCGCCGGATTTTCAAACTCACGTATGTCGAGGACTACTTCCGGAGGGAGATGAGCTTCAAAACGGTCTGCAAAGGCACGGGTTACTTGTCCACCGCTTTCTTCATCGGCTTTAATGAATGCTTCAACGATTTTTTTGATTATACCCACTCCGGGTGATTTTCTTCGTCCTGATTCGTAGTCGCTTATGACCGAAGGGGAAATATCGAGTTTGTCAGCTAGAGTGTTTTGCTTAATTTCGAACTTTTTTCTCCATCGCTTTATTGAGGCTCCCGGGTCTTTCGATATCGTAATATCTCCAGCTATCCATCGTGCGACTCTATCTTTTGTTGCATCGTCAAACATTTGGGTATCAACTCATGCTTGT
This sequence comes from Hadarchaeota archaeon (SeqCode), assembly GCA_964434275.1. Taxonomy (GTDB): domain Archaea; phylum Hadarchaeota; class Hadarchaeia; order Hadarchaeales; family JAGGTB01; genus CAYLJV01. Next base: position 5,307 of record CAYSUV010000014.1, read on the forward strand.
CAAGTTTTTATCTTTCTTGTATCCTTTAGGTATTGTTCTTACCACTTTTTCTTAAAGATATAACTTTCGAGAATAAAAAAGAAAAAATAGCAAGGTAGAATTTCAACCTTGCGTTTGGGATTCTTCTGAACTTTCTTGTTGGGTTAAGTTCTTAGTAGCTTTATCCAAAACCGGAATAAGTTGCTTCCTGATTTTCTTTATCGATTTTCTGTTAAACAAAAGTAGCAACGGTGCGAAATTAGAGAGATCTAACTTGTTTCCGAACCATTCTGCGAATTTCGGCACTCCGTGAATTTTTACTGTGCCGGATTTTGAAACGGCACTGTAAAGTTTGTTTATCTTCCCCTTAAGCAAAAGAGGAACCAAACTTGCATTAAATTCTAGTCCAGGAATTCCTTCTATCTCTTCCTCTGAAGCTGGTTCAACATTTATCGGCCGGGGCAATAGTTCGGTCGTAGCTTTGAATATTTTGGGTTCTTCCAGGCCTCTGATTTTTATGAAAAATTCTTTTCCTGCGAATCGAGGCATTAATCCTACTAAAGTTGAAAATGCTTCTCTTGTTTCGTCCATTGCCATTAATGATGGAAATAGGTCCTCCATTGTCGGGTCGAGTACTTTGTCTATTGCATCTTCCATCGATACTTCGCCTTTGAGTACTTTGTTAAATGTTGATTTCATTCGAGAGATTTGTTTTTCTGTTAGTGAAACGATTGTGCTGTTCGATTTTTCGCTCATTTTTAACACTCCTTTTTACTTTTTTTCTTATGGCATTTTTAATTTCTTGTTGATTGTTTGAATTAGTTTCGGTTTTAGGGTCATTTTGTGTTTTGGTGGGGTTTTTCGACCTGAAACACTAAACTATTTAAAAACTTTTAGGCTAACCTAAAAATATGAGTGGTTTGTCAGAGTCGGAAGAGGAATATTTGGAAGCGCTTTACAAATTAAACGGCGGTTCTAAAAAAGTGAAAGTAGGAGAGCTCGCCAAGGAACTCAAAGTTAAAGAACCTAGTGTAGTTGAAATGTTGAGGAAGTTAGAAGAAAAGAGTTTCTTAGATTATGAAAAATATAAAGGGGCAGAGTTGACTGAGAAGGGCGAGAAAGAGGGAATGGGGGTAACTAGAAGACATAGGTTAGCTGAGCGCCTCTTGTGTGACGTGTTGAATAGAGACCTCCCGGAAGTTCATGAAGAAGCTTGTAAATTAGAACACTCTTTGGCTAATAAAACTGCTGATGAAATAGCGAAGGTCTTAGAAAACCCTGAGACTTGCCCCCACGGAAATCCTATTCCGGAAGAAATAGAGGAGATGGATGAAGATGTGATGAAGTTGACTGAGGGAGAGGAAGGTGAAGAATACAAGGTCGTTACAATTCCCGAAGAGGAGAAAGATGTCAAAAGATTATTACCGATGGCAGTACTGCCTGGCTGCGATATAAAATTAGCAGAAAAGCCCTCTTTTAGCGCTATTATGGTTGAACGTAACGGCGATAAACTTGCTCTTAGTCGGGATATAGCATCTAAAATTAAGGTGAAGCCTAGTGGAGAGAGAAAAAGACGTAGACGTCGTGGTAGGTCTGGCAGGTAATCCGAATGTTGGAAAGAGTGCCTTTTTCCATCAGATAACGGGTATAGGTGTTAATGTTTCCAATTATCCTGGCACGACAGTAGAAATAGCAGAAGGAAAAACCGAGTTTAAAGGGTATACTGTAAAGGTTATTGATTTACCGGGTGTTTATTCTCTCGGGGCGGTCGCGGAAGATGAATGGGTTGCTCGGCGGGCCATTCTTGAGAGGGATATCGATGTAATTGTTAATATTGTTGATGCGTCTAATTTGGAAAGAAACCTGTATTTGACGCTACAGTTAATCGAATTAGATGTTCCGGTTATGGTAGTTTTGAATCAGTATGATGTAGCTGTTAGAGAGGGTATGAATGTTGATCCCGATGCTCTTTCTGACGAGTTAGGTGTTCCAGTTGTAGCCACTGTGGCTACTCAGGGAAAGAACGTTTCTGAGGCTTTTGACAGTGCTTTGGATGTAGCGATTAAGGAGAAGGGTCCTGAAGGGAAGGTCGAAATGGGTAAGGATTTGGAGAGTAATATAGAACCTTTGGTCAGTAATATTCAGAGTAATTTGAATCGGAATCCTTTTGATTTGTCTTCCCGATCTCTGGCGATAAAGCTTTTAGAGGGTGATGAAGAGCTTATAAACTCTGTTCTGGAGATAGATGGCGGGGAAGAAATCGTTAAGAATGCAAGAGAGAACGCTCAAGAAATTAAAAACCAACATGGTGAGGCTTCTGCGTTTAGAATTGCTAGAGAAAGACATGGTTTAGCGAGTTTAATTTCTGAAGAAGTAACGCAGAAGACGGATGTGGAACCTTCATTTTCTGACCGAGTAAGTCGCTGGACTACTGAGACAAGAACTGGCATACCTATTCTGGTCGGTGTATTCTTCGGGTTACTAATGTTATTGTTTTATGGTGGCGGATTCATTGAAAGTGTTTTAATCGGAGGATGGGAAAACTGGGTTCAACCGAACTTATTAGCTTTGTTCAGATTCATAACCCCTAATTCAAATATAGTAAGTGTTTTAGATATAGGGATAAATCTTGGCTTGAAAGGAATATTAGCAGTGATGTTTCCATACATTCTGGTTTTTTTCCTAGCTCTAGCTGTGCTAGAAGATTCCGGATATCTCCCAAGAATGGCTTATGTAATGGATTCTGTAATGCATAAGCTAGGTTTACATGGTAGAGCAGTAGTCCCAATGTTGGGAGGGTTTGGCTGTAATGTTCCGGCGATTATGGCTACTCGAAGTTTGACGAGTAGAAGAGAGAAGTTTATATCTTCCTTTCTTATTACTTTGATACCTTGTTCCGCACGAACCGTAGTCATCCTGGGAACTGTCGGAGCTTTTGTGGGGATTTTGCCAGCATTGGCTATATATGGAATTATTTTATTATTGATCTTTTTAGTGGGTGTTACGCTCAACAGGTTTGTTTCCGGAGAAACTTCGGGGATGGTGATGGAACTTCCTTCTTTGAGAACTCCATCCATAAAACCAGTTCTTTCAAAAACTTGGAATAGGATGAAGGAATTTATTTATGTGGCAGCTCCCCTTCTAATCCTTGGAAGTTTTTTGATAGCTTTTCTCAAAGTTTCGGGTGTTATGCAAGCGATAGTAGGACCGCTCTCACCGATTACGGTAGGTCTACTAGGGTTGTCGGCTGTTCTTATTATTCCCTTGCTTTTCGGTATAATCAGGAAAGAGGGAGCTTTGGTTTTGATGTTTTCTGTTCTTGGAACTTCTAATTTATTAGGTGAAGCTTCTCCTATGTCTCCTCTGAATATTTTTGTTTTTGCTCTAGTGGTAGCTATCTATCTTCCCTGTGTGGCTACTTTTGCGGTTTTGAAAAAAGAATTAGGTTGGAAAGAAGCTATCTTGATAAGTGGTTTTACTATTTTGCTCGCGATAGCGGTCGGAACTGCGTTTAATTATCTCAACCCTCTAGGTTTGGCCGTATGATAAAGGTTATGAAAATAAAAGAAAAGGTGAGTAGTTGGTCATGATGGATAATGAAGGTAAAATTTCAGACTATATAGAGAATTATAAATTCAGGAAGATAACTCAAGAAGGGGAGAAAGAACAGGTTGAATCTGTTGCAGTTGAAAAGTCTTATGATTTGATGATAAACGATGAGAGAATCACTTCGATACTGGCTTCTCCTGTGGATTTGAAAGAATTAGGATATGGGTATCTGATCTCTGAAGGATTTGTGGGTTCGACGGAACAGATTGTTTCTGTCCGGGTAAATGATCGAGAAATACAAGCCTTTGTTCAAGAAAAGGATAACCTTGAGAAATTATTGGAGTTAAGATCTTCTGGATGCGTAGGAGTTCACCGGGACGAAAACACTGAAGATAATACCATTAGTTCAGAGTTTAGAATCCCCTCAAAAATAGTCTTTAGATCTCTTGAACATTTGTCAACGAATTTGTATGAGGTCACCAGCGGTTCACATTCTGCAAGTCTAATAAACAAAAAGGGAGATTTGATAGCTCAATCGGTAGATGTAGGTCGTCATAATACATTTGATAAAGTAATAGGAAAAGCATTGCTTCAAGATAAAGAACTTGAAGAAACTATCCTGTTAGCTTCGGGAAGACAATCTGCGGGAATGGTGAGAAAAGCTGCTAAAGTGGGCATACCGATAATTGTTTCTAAAGCAGCTCCTTTAAGTTCTGGAATCGATGTTGCTAGGAAGGCAAATCTAACTCTGATATGCTTCGCAAATAATGAGAAGTTTAACATTTTTTCCGGAGAACAAAGAATTGAAGTCAAAAGTAATGAGTGATTATTTAGCCTAAATCTTTTCAGATAGTTAGTTATCGAATTCTTCCCTCAACTTTTCAGGAGTGTTCAAATTAATAAAAGAATCTAACTCAGGATCTACTTCCTTTATTTTTTCAGTAGAAACAAAAACCACATCATCAAGTTTTTCAATAACCTTCGAAAGCTTCATTTCTTTATTATCCCAAGCCTTTTGAACAGCCGATTCTAACTCTTCTTTTTGATAAACTGCTACTAACGGTTCTAGGAAACCTTCCGGCCATCTCGGGACCGCGGCACTGTGCGTTTCAGCTTTTTTGTAGAGCATGTTTATTACTTCCGTTTTTATTCTCGGACAGTCGCATGATAAAATTGCCACGTATTCTGATTTTATGTGCGGTAAGGAACTGAGTAATCCTATCATGGGCCCGTCCTCGGGTTTTTTGTCTTTTATGATTTTTGCGTTTGGGAACATTTTTTCTAGTTTGTTTTGACCAGTTTTGCAAGAAATTATTAGCTCTTGGTGTTTGTTAGGTATTTTTTCTGCTACATGTTTTATCAGGGGTTTTCCTTTGACTTTGATGAATGCTTTTTTTTCTTGGAATCTTTCGCTGAGTCCGCCTGATAGTATTAATAAGGCAAGGTTTTCCATGGATCTCCTCGTTGGTTTGAGTAATTGGTAGTGTTAGTAAAGGTTTCGGAATTTTTATAGGGGCAATTGTAAAAGCCGTTGTGTTTAAAAGTAACTGGTGTTGGTGTGAAAAAGAGAGTTAGTCTTGTTCAATTTTCTAGAGACAAGGATGAAAGAGAGGATAATGTAAGAAGGATGAAGAAACTCTTGAATAATATTGGGGAGACTGATGTGGTTTGTCTACCGGAAAACTGGTTCGGTATAGAACCGCTTGAAGAAAAGGAACTTGAAAGAATATTGTCTGAATTCAAGAAGATAGCGGCTGAGAAAAATATAACTCTTCTGTCAGGTGCTGGTTACATGTGGTGTGGTGAAGAAATATTGGACTCATGTTTTGTGATAAGTAAAGATGGAGAGATTCAAGGGCGTGCTGATAAGTTGTTTCCTTCAGAAGCTGTCGGGGAAACTGAGTTTTTAGAAGAGGGCGAAAAGTCAAAAGTTTTTGATGTTGATGGAATGAAAATCGGCATTGTGGTTTGTGTCGATGCTGCTTATCCCGAGGTTAGTAGAAAGTTGGCTTCTAAGGGGGTTCAGATAATTTTTAACCCTTCTAATATTCCCAAAAATCGAGTTAATATGTGGAGGAGTATCGGAGTAACTAGGGCGGTGGAAAATGGAATTTTTTTCGCTTTCATAAACAATACTTCGACTTATTATCCAGACGGAAGAGAAGTTATAGGTCATAGTTTTGTTGCGTCTCCGGATGGGGAAGTTGTTGGGGAGGCGGACGAGTCTGAACAAGTGCTTAGTGTAGAGATTGATTTGGAAAAGATTGATGATTTAAAGGGAAGATGGGGATTTTTAGAAAGGATTATGGAAAGTAA
>CAYSUV010000015.1:0-10877 GCA_964434275.1 Hadarchaeota archaeon (SeqCode)
GCTTCGATGTAATGGTTGTTGCGTCCGAAGGTGTCATACAGCGCCACCTTGATTGCTTCCCGGTGTGCAACTGCCTGGCTCGGGGCATGGATCGGAACGGACAACGAGGGAAGGGTGGCGGGGATGACGAGCAGGAGGATGCAGATGGCGACGGGTACGCCCCGATGGACGATTGATTTCTGTGGCATGCCTGATCTCTTTAACGGGAATTGGAACGTCTTTTAATAGATATTGGGGTGCATGGATGTCCTGCATTCTGGCGGCTGTGTTGGCGTTGAATGTGTATGGTACCAGGATCTGGATGGACGCTCTGGACAGTGGCTGGGCCATCGACGCAATTGTTCTCACATTGTCACTCAATCGGAGGGGTCAATGCCACCCATTTTTTCCTGCGCCTGCCGCCACCCGCTAATCTATTTATATCGTAATGATGTTCCATTTTTTGACGTGACGTGGTTTACATGGCGAAAAAATACGGAGTTGTTTTGGTTGTGATGTTGCTGCTCACCGTGTCCTCTGTTCCCATCGCCGGCATCACATCTATCGAACCCGATCGCAGTCAGGCTGCATACTATGATGAAGATGAAGATGGAGATGAAGATGAAAATGGAGATGGAGATGAATACGACGGAAATGATACAGCACTGCTTAGGCAGGTATCTGATACTGAAGAGATATCGCTCCATGTTTCGTTTCAGCAGCCACATATCAGAGAACACCGTGTCCAGGGGGAGACCAATGACAGGATCTCTCTGTTAGGCGCGCCGACAACGGGAGACATCGGTGCGCCGTTGCTCCCCAGGAAACCCGTCATGGTCCTGTTACCGCAGCATCACGATGTCACATCAATCACGGTTGCACACGGTGACGTCATCAGGCTGGGGGACGGCTACACCCTCGCCCACGGCCGTATGCCCCGCCCCTTGTCGGGACCACGTCCCTATGACGGCGGCGTCCCGCCTGCCTCCACCCCGCTGTCCGCGAAGACCCTCTATGGCGAGTGGATCCCAGATGAAGATGATATAGATCCATCGTTCAATCCCAGGCGTCCCTATCCGACAGCGGATTACACCACCGCCGGTGTCTATACCTGTCGCGGTTACCGCATCCTAGCGATGGTGCTGCATCCCGTCAAATACGTCGAGGCAACCGGAGAGCTCTCCTACTACCCCGACATGACGGTCACCGTGCACACCCACCACACAGGTACCGGGCAGTCCATGTGCAGGAATCAGCCGGCTGACCAAGCACTTGTCGAGGACATCGTCGTCAACCCCGCATTGGCTTCCTCCTATGGAGCCCAGCCCCGGAAGGCGCCGTCGTCCTCATTGGTTGACAGTGGGCAGTCATATGACTACGTCATCGTTACGTCGGACGCCCTCCTCCACCCAACCGCCCGGCTGGGCTTCCAGGATCTCGTTGAGATGAAGCAGGCGAAAGGCCTTTCGGCAACGATTGTCACGGTTGAGGAAATCATCGAGGAGCCCGCCTATTGGGATACCGATCCGTTGTTTAATGACACGGCGGCGCAGATACGCCGGTTCATCCGCGATGCCTACCAGCATTGGGGGACAGAGTATGTGTTGCTTGGCGGCGACGGCGACGCGGAGCCCTACGCCGGTGACTCCATCATCCCGGCGAGGAAGCTGTTCACCCAGGCGGGCACGGTGCCCTCCGACCTCTACTATGCCTGCCTGGACGGCAGCTACAACAGCGACGGCGACAACCGCTGGGGTGAGACATCTGACGGCCCCGACGGCGGCGACGTCGACCTCATCGGCGAGGTCTACGTGGGCCGCGCCCCAGTCGACACTCCAGATGAGGTGGCGAACTTCGTCGAGAAAACCATCCAGTATGACTCCCAGTACCACGGCTACCTCTCCGATGTCCTGATGGCAGGGGAATACCTCGGGTTCGGCGGCATCGCCGATTTCGGCGGCAACTACAAAGACGAAATCGTCAACGGGTCCAATGAGCATGGCTACACCACCACCGGCATCCCCACATCGCTCTACAACGTCGACACCCTCTATGACCGTGACTGGCCCAGCTTCGACCCCGACCATCCCTGGGAGACAGGATGGCCAAAACAGGAAATCATCAGCCAGATAGAGAATGGCGTCCACATCATCAACCATCTCGGCCATGCCTACTACGGCTACGACATGAAGCTCACCAACAATGATATCGCCGAGCTGACCAACACCCAGCCATGCTTCATCTATTCACAGGGCTGCGACGCCGGCGGCTTCGACAACCCCTACGGCTACGACGCCGCCGCGGAATACTTCACCGTCAAAACACGGCATGGCGCCTTCGCCGGCGTCTGGAACACCCGCTACGGCTACGGCAGCCCCGCCAGCACCGACGGCCCCTCCCAGTGCTTTGATCGGGAGTTCTGGGACGCCGTCTACGGAGAACAAAAACCTGAGCTCGGCCGAGCCCACGAGGACAGCCGCGTGGACAACATATGGCGCCTCACCGAGCAACAGAAACAAAGGCTGATCCGATACTGCCTCTACGAGGTCACCCTCTTCGGCGACCCAGCGCTCGCCATCAAAGACCCCTATCGTCCCGCCACAGACGTCGCCGTCACCAACCTCACGGCGCCACGCTACGTCCAGCCCAACAACTCCTTCGATGTCACTGTCACCCTGACCAACCAGGGGAACACCTCCCAGTCAGACATCACCGTCGACGTCATGATAAACGAATCCATCTATTCACAGGCCACCATCGACACGTTGAACAGCAGCGAAACCACAACACTCACGCTCCCCTGCACCCTGCCACCGGGCGTCCACCAGCTGACCGTCAACGCCACAACACCAGACACCCCGGACACCATCCCATATAACAACCACCAAGCGACCACGGTGATCGCAGAATCGGATCTCATCGTGCGGCAGCCCTTCGACCTGCAACCACCAATCTATCTCAACACACAGCAGCAGCTCACCTACTACATCATCAACCCCAGCGCCATCCCTGCCGAACACGTCAACGTCACCCTCACCCAGAACGGCCAACCAATCGACAGCCGCCAGCTACCCAGCATCCCCGCCAAAGGCAGCGTCCACCTCTCATTCAACGTCACTTTTCCCGCATCCCAGTGGACCACCATCTCACTCCACGTCGACAGCACCACCATTGAACACATCCTCCACAACAACGACTGCAACGTCACCGTCCACCCCGTCGCCCATACCGTCACCGTGGGCCCGGCAGCAGACACCGACTTCACCACCATCCAGGCCGCTGTCTACTGGACCGGCAACGACGACACCATCCACATCCAACCGGGCCACTACTATGAAGACATCTACCTACGAAAACTGCTCACCATCACCGGCACCTCCAGGCAGACCACCCTCGTTGGCACCATGACCATCTTCGCCGACGACGTCAACGTCAACGGCTTCACCGTCAAAGACAGCGCCACCGCCATCATATCATATGCGGATCAGAGCACGATACACAACAACAGCTTCCACCACAACACCTACGGGATCACGATGGAATACGGTAGCCGCCACCATATCTGTAACAATTCGATACAGGACGGCGTGATGGGAATTGGTGTCTCACAGTCAAACAACAACGTGTTCAGCGGCAACCGCCTGCGGAATCATAGCGCTGGCCTCGTTTTGGATCGCTCGAATGGGAACACTATTCGGAACAATGATTTTTATCGTTTTGGTGTATCCGCTGTGTTCTATGACGCCGAAGACAATGAATGGCGTCATAACTATTGGAATCGACCTCGTGTGCTGCCAAAGCCCATCGTGGGCCTGAAGAGAGGAAGACGTATCTCGATGCCACGTGTGCAATTTGATTGGCGGCCCGCACGCCAGCCTAACACCGAACACCCAACATCTAGCACAGTAATTGCAAAAGGCGGCTTCGAATTCAACCCGTAGTATAAGGAATATGACCACTAGCCAATTATTTTTGAATCAATGAATAAAATGAAAATGTCTTATTGTGGCTAATACTAATTCTGTTGCTTGTCGCAGAAACTATAACTTAACTGTATTCTTCTTTTAAGATGTCTAGTTTTACATCAAGATTTGGTAAATCTTTTTGAGATAACTCTACCAGAGGTATTTCGTTTTTATGTGCAATTTTTCTTTTTAAATTAATTTTTTTGTCGTATTCTTCTTGCCCTTTTAACCCCCAATATTCAATAAAATATTCTCCAACTTTCCAATCGGCTCGCAAAGACTCATCAGGGTAATGTGGCTCCTTAGTATGAGGGATATTATTTCTAAAAAGCCAATTGTCAATATATTGCTCTGCTAAAGAAAGGCATACATGACCATCTTCTGCCAAAATCTGGGTTCCGAAACCAGTTTTTCTAGCATCTTCTTCTAACAACCCTGTCTTAGCCACGGCTTTAAAAAATGAGTCAAATTTATCTATATAGGCTTTACCTGGTGCCATATGTTTTAATAAATTTATAATTTCAACCTCGTTTTCCTCGGGAATCTTATACATAAATTCCTTCGTGTTAGGGAAACTCGTGTACGGGATAAATCCTAATAAGACTATCAAGTTTTTAAGATCCTCAATCATTTGTTTCTTTGATTTTTCTAAATGTTTAATGTAAACGTTTAACTTATTCATTCCATTCTCAACCGTATATATGTTGCCTTGGTCATTTATCTTCCAACCATTATTTTCTTCTATGACAGTGACAGAAGATTGATTAGAAAGCTTATGTCCTTCCTCATCAAATCCTTTTTGGAGCTCTGTATGTATGTTTCCATTGCTCAAATCTTCTGTTATACAACCGCAGACATCACCATCCATGCTAAACAAATAGTAGCCCTTAATTCCCGGGTACATTTCCTCCGCATAAACATATGTACTTTTTACCTTTGTATAGCACTTTTTACATATCTTTAATGACTCTAGGTTTCGGTCAGGATGTACGGCCCAATATGGAACCATTTGAGGATTAAAGTTTCTTCCGCAACAAGCACATTTTTTGTTGGCTTTAGAAGGAGTTTTAGAGGATACATCTTTTATGTAATCAAATTCACATGTATCCTCAAGCCACGCCAAACAATAAGATACGAAAAGGTTTCCTACATCGGGGTCAGTAGTCTGCAGTCTCTTATCGTCTGGGATTTCCTCCATACCTCTCCTTAAATCTTTAAAAAGTGACTCAAAATTAGACTCCCCAATAGTTTCAACTAAAATATCTTCATAGGAATCAAGGAGAGAAACCAACATTCTACCATGTCCATACTCTGCATCCATTTTTATTAATCGTTTGCTTAACTCCTTGTTCCAATATTGTTTAACAATTTCATCGCACTTCTTTTTTTCCCTGTCCGATAACTCACCAATTTTCCCCATAACCTTAACCTAGAACATAATATTAGTTGAGACAATAAATAATTTCGTATCAGCCTGAACTTTCCTGATGATGTCTATTGATACTCTAAAAGAAATTCTCATCAAAGAAAAAATTTGCATAAGCTAAAAACTATAAAATTATCCTTTATAAGTAGGATGGTTCATAGCAAATATCTATTTATTCAAAAAGTACTGGATAAATTCTTGAAAAAACCGTCATATATTTCATCAACATATACATTAGGTTATCACAATGGGAGAGACTGTTCTGCTCACCGTTGAAAAATCATTAAGTATTACCCAGCTTTACGAACGGGTTAAAAATTATGATCTCGTCCTTACTGTAGATGCTCCTTTTGCCGATGCACTTAACGCCCGTTTAGATATCCCTCGGCTAGGGCATTTTGCTACCACACCCAAAAGACTGGCATTGGATAACCTCCGTACCGACCAAGAGATATTACAAGACCAGAGGGAAATATTTCTGCGCATCGCAGCTGAGACAGATCTTAATTGGAAACAATCCACCTACCTTCTAGAAAACATTCTCAACTGCTGGCAGGAAACAGGCGAGATTGACAGAATACTTGCCTATGAACGCTTCAACAACGCCCAAACCAGACAAATCATAACCATTCTGAAAAACACCATTAACCCCTACAGTGCGAGAGAACAATACACCGTCCCATCTGCCTTGAATCTAGCGGTGGTAGCGCCACATCAGTTCACGGCATTAGACAAAAAGGTACTACCCAGCGAATATGACGAAATACTGCCATTCACCAGTGAAGAAACATCACTTCCAGTCTTCAACATTTTTAACTCGACGACAGAAATCATTGAAACAATTTTATACCAGTTAGACCACCTAGATCCCAAGGATGTAGCCGTGGTTATGGATCCCGCCTCACAGTACAGATACCTTTTAGAATCTGTTTTTACGGCAAATGACATACCGTACATGTCCCCGGAGGATATCACGGAAGAGGAAACGGTACGGGTCTTCCTCAACCTTATCCGCGCCTCATTTTTTGAGCGGAGCCTCAGAGTCAGAGATGTGAAGGCATTCTTACAGGAGGATGCATTGGTAGACCCAGTTACTGAAGAATATTTCATCCACTCCTTCCAAGACTCCACGATTGAACAAATCAAAAATCTACTCAACACAATCCCATCCCTTACCTTCAAAGAGCTTTTACAGACAGACGTTTTTGGAGAACAGCTCAAAGCACTGCAGCCGCATCTAGAACGGTTAGGTTTTCTAGACAAAAAAATCACCATTGGTCGTCTTCATTCACTCACCTATTATCTAGATACCTTCGATATCACAATAGAATCTGCCCGACGGGGTGTACTGCTGCCCTCGCCAGGTTCGTCGACATATATTGATAGACCAGTCATATTCTACCTGGGAATGGACACCGCCTGGACCCCAGAACCTCCAACCGCTCCCTGGATCGATAAGGTAACATTTGATGAACAAAAGATAAAGGACTTCCAGATACTGCTTCAAAATGGCGAACAACAATACTTTCTGGTCCAAGATCGGCAAATGAACAACGACGTCACCCCCTCGTTCTATTTCAACGAGTTTACAGATCAAAAGATTGAATCCTTCAGGGACTTCAACCACGAGCTAAAAAAGAGAGCACTAAAGCCAGACAATGAACAGCCCTTCACAAAGGAAGCCATAGCCGTCGAAACAGATCCAATAACCACTATGAGCCAGTCTACATTGAACACCTTCGCCTACTGCCCAAAAGACTATTTCTTTTCGCATCTCGTAGACACGCCAGATAAAATATATTTCAAGAAGGGCACATTGCTCCATGATTTTGCTGAATTCTATCTAAACCATTCAGAAACCATAGAAAACCACGATCAGATAGTGGGAAAAATGGTGAAGGAACTCACTCCATTTCTCCATAAACAGCAGATTCTGGCGATACAAACACAACTCTCTATAGCCATACAAAACCTCATTGCTTTCCTAGAAGACCAGGAGCCGCAGCTACATGATCCGCCGGGCTACCAGAAAAAACGGACTGATAACATCTTTGCTCAGTTCTTTGATATGCCTGTTGCCACCGCTTATACAGAGGCTTCTTTCCACAACGAGGATATAGGTGCCAAGGGTAAAGTTGACCTCATCTTAAGTCATGACCATCTGGTGGACCATAAATCTGGCAGCAAAAAATCCCTCTCTAAAATAATGACTTTATCCGACATCGAACACATCGACAGGAAACCAAACTTTCAAGCAAAGATGTATATCGCCCACCATAGAAGCCATTACCCCGATACACCCATCAATTTCACATTCTACCATATGCTCGATAACATAAAAGATGTTGTATCAGGGGAAAGCGACCATACAGACAACATGGTCACTGTCGAGTATCACCCTGAAGAATTCAACGACCTGGCATCTAAGAATCTCATGTTTCAGTGGCTGCAATCATCCAACCGCAGAAGGAAGCTTCTAACGAAGCTCGGATACCCAGAGTACCGCCAATTTTTTGAACACAGATCTATCCCCGATCTCGAAAAAAATGAGCTGCTGGAACATCCGATAACCGACGAGTTCGTCGCGTTCTGCCAGCAAAAAATTGGCTCATACAAATATGTAGAAAATGGATGTAAAGGCATACTTAAACAACTTGTCAAATTCCGCAACGAACACTATTTCAAGGGCGACATCGACGCGTTCGAATCCTTCCTCCAGGAACAGATACAGAAATACAACGAGTACAAGACATCTACTTTCCCAGTGGGCGATATAGATCCAGATGAACTCGACAACAAGGATCTGGTGATAGCATGACCAACACAGGGCCCAATCCGCAACAACAGAAATTGATAGAAAACACGGAAGGCATCTATATCGCAGATGCTGGCCCTGGCACCGGGAAAACCTTTACTATATCGCTCCGCTACACCTATCTCCTCCACACCAAGCAAGTTGAGCCATCTGATATCCTGCTGATAACATTCACTAACAACGCCGCCGAAACCATGAAAGAACGGATCATAAACCTCTCAGACGCCAATGAAGCCGAGCTGAGAGACGCCCCGATAACGACATTCCACAGCTTCTGCAACAGACTACTGAACAGATATGGCCACGAGGCACCCAGCCTCATCGGCATCGATGACAGGATAACACAATCAACAGCAGTCCTGGAAAGCGAGGTGCTCGAACGGCAAGAGTTCGAACGATATTTCAGCAGCTTCATGGACAGACATCCTGAATACACCAGCTACTACAGAGCAATCTATAGCACCGACAAACTCTTATCTCTTATCAAATCGCTGGGTGCAAAGGGCATATTTCCCACCAGAAATGGCTGGTTCAGAAACGCAGAACGCTATCTCGACGGCGACTTCAAGGCATTCAAGACATTATTTGATGAAGCAAACACGCCGCAGCCTGGCTCCCGCGGTCCACGACAATCCCAGCTGCGAGCAAACCTCACCGGGTACAAAGACAAATGCTTCACCGACGAAGCCCCCTCATATGATGAGATACGAGGCGACGAAAAACAGATACCCGAGAGATATGCAGACCTATGTTTCACAGAGGACAGAGAACACCTCAAACAGTTCATCCATGACCTGTATTTCGAGTATATCGAATACGCACTGAGCAGAAACTACATCAACTTCAGTTTCATGCTGATGCTCGCCTTTGCATTACTCTGCGAAGACCACAAGCTCAGGCAGGAACTGGCGTTCAAGTATGTCATGGTTGATGAATTTCAGGATACCAACGAAATACAGTTCAAATTAGCCTTGCTGTTGTCACAATCGGGCAACATCTGCGTCGTGGGAGACTGGAAACAAAGCATCTTCTCCTTCCAATATGCATCCGTCGAAAACATCATAGAATTCCAAGAACGACTCCACGAATTCAAGCAAGACCTAAACACCGACGCTGAACGAATAACATATTCGATAGACGTGGCAGACGAGATACCGCTGACAGAAAACTACCGATCCACCCAAGAACTCATCGATTTCTCAGAGCAGGCCCTGCTGGTTGAGGCAACACAAAATGAATCCCTCGACAAAGAAGAAATACGATCAAACATCGTAAAGCTGGAGTCAGTGAACAACGATGGACAGACAGAGATAGCAGCCTATACAGGAGACGACGAGAAAGACGTCATCCTCTGGAAGATAACACAGATCGTCGACAACCCCAAGTATTCCATCCAAGAAGGAAACGGGCAACGGAGGATAGCGTATAGCGACATCGCAGTGTTGACCAGGACCAGAAAATTCGGGCTAAAACTGTTGGAACGAGCACGCGAACACAATGTTCCCGTCGCCTACGAAGGCGGCATAGAGCTCTTCAGAACCCGACCATCGCTGATCCTGCTGGCATGGCTACGAGTCGTGCAAAACCCCTATTCAAAGAGAGGCTGGGCGGTCCTATTAGATGAGCAAGGATACAGCATGGACGAAATCAAAACAATATTCGAGGGCAAAGCCTACCCCGAGGACATGCTCTCATTTCGTGACACATTAAAACGAGAGAAGACCATTGGTTCGTTTGCCACCAAAGTATTTGACAGATATATGATACAGAACGCCTTCGCAGACAAAATAATAGAAGTCCTCCAGAGCACCTATGAAACAACGTATTTCAATCGATCACACATCATAAACTACATCGTCGACAACATAGAATCATCAGAAACCTACGAGGTTGACAGCGCAGCCGCGGATGACGTGTGTACGATACAGACTATTCATAGTGCCAAGGGGTTTGAATACCCGGTGGTGATACTGGCCGATATTGATGTTAGGGGTGGTGGTTTTCCTGCCTCAATTGAGTATGTGGAGCCGCTTGGATTAAGACAAAACAAGATATTCATGGATACTCCCTTTCCTTATAGCTATGATAACTGGAAAAAATATGTGATGTCAAAGTGTCTTGCTGGTGGATATGATGAGGAGCGCAGGCTGCTGTATGTGGCGATGAGTCGAGCCAAAAATTATCTTTTTTTGGCAGCCAAGGAGAATGAAGAGAGCGAATTTTTCCGCCAGCTTGACGTCGATCCAACCAATGTTGACCCTGTTATTGAGCCGTCGCTGCCGAAGACCACGGAGAGAACTGAATTAACAGTTGCGGCTCCAGATGTCTTGGCGCCTGTCAAGTATGCGGTACATTCCGTGATTGATTCATCTGTGTTGGAAGAGGCTAGTGGGGGGTTAGGCAAGGAGTATGGCCGGCGGGTCCATTGGTTTGCGGAACTCTATGCAAAGGGAAACGATGTGGAGCCAGAGAATGTTGACGAGGAACATGTGAAACAGTTCATTGACGAGTTGGAGAGAGAAATTTTGAGTGAAGAGGTGTGCTTGTTGCCGTTGGAGGCTGGAGGCCGAAGAGTTCTTTTTGAAGGAGTCATCGATTTGGTCAATATCGATGGAGATACGATCCAGGTTATTGACTATAAGACGGATAGGAGCAAGGTTGCTCTGTCTGAATATGTGAAGCAGCTCAGTGT
>CAYSUV010000016.1:0-10259 GCA_964434275.1 Hadarchaeota archaeon (SeqCode)
ATATTACTGAGAGAGCGGAAGGGATTGGTATGAGGCATGATGATGGAAAGCTAGAATTTCTTGATATTGATGAGGAGGTAGTGTTGGGGGATGTAGCGGGGACTTTTGATGAGGCAAGGTTCACTTTTGATTCTTTTCAGGTTAGCAAAGAAGTACTTAGACAGGCTTATAAAAAAGAACAACATGATTGGATTGAAGAAGTGAAAGAAGCTAAAGAGAAAGCGAAGAGAGAGGGAATAAAAGACTGGAGAAAACTGGTGGATAAAAGCCCTAAGCCTCTAGGGATAGAAAAGTTGGTAAGTGAAATGTATCAAGCTGGTGCAAACAAGTACACCGGGAAAGACTTTTTTGAAGTCAGAGAACTGAGAGAGGTAGTCAAAGATTTGAAAAACACTATATAGATAATTCATTTTGGAAAAACACACAGAAATTTAAATAACTTTTAGTTCATCATTTACTTTGTGTCTGAAGAAGTAATATTTATCTTGGGATCCAAAAAGGATCAAGGATTCATAAAACCTGCAGCTGAATTCCTAGATGAATTTGACATAAACTATCAGATGAGAATAGCCTCGGCTCACAAAACACCCGAAAAAGTCTTAGATATAATAGAAGAATATGAAGACGGTGAAATAAGAGTTTACATAACGGTGGCAGGTCGATCAAATGCTCTCTCCGGTTTTGTAGATGCAAATACAAATTTTCCTGTAATCGCTTGTCCGCCTTATTCGGACAAGTTTTCGGGAGCGGACATTTTCTCTTCGTTAAGAATGCCTAGCGGAGTTGGACCTCTTGTGGTTATAGATCCGGAAAATGCTGCGATGGCTGCTTTGAAAATTCTTGCTTGTAAAAATCCTTCTCTTGCTGAAAGGGTAGAGTCTTATCGGGAAAGGTTGAGGGAAAGAATAGAGGATAGTGATGAGATTCTTAGGGAGAGAAGCCTTTGAATTTTTCTAAATCATGGAAAACCATTTAACATTTCAGGTATAGGATTATTTGAATGTCGGATATTCCAAAAGAATCATGCGGGATTATCGGAGCATATGATTTTGAGAAAGGCGATGTATCTTCTTCTCTATACTGGGGTATGATTTCGCAGAATCATAGAGGTCACCAGTCCTATGGTTTGTTGACTTTTGAAGATGGTGAGTTTAAAACGGTAAATGGAATGGGATTAGTTCCAGTTAAGAATGGAGGTTCGGTTAAGGATATCGATGAGTTGGAAAGTTTTGTCGGTATTGGTCATGTTAGGTATGCTACTTCGGGGGAGAAAGATAAGCTTTGGGAAGATATTCAGCCTTATATCGATGAGTATAACGGAAAAAAGATAGCAATTGGTTATAACGGAAATTTGGTTAACAATAGTCAGTTGAGGGAAGACTTACAAGATAAATTTGGTGGTCTCTCCTCCACTTCGGATACGGAGCTTCTTTGCAAGAAAATCTTGGAAGGTTTTGAGAACGGTGACTTGCCGAACGCTGTAAAGTATTGTATGAACGAAGTTGAGGGGTCTTATTCTTTAGTAGGGGTAGATCAAGAGGGTCGTTTATTTGCTTTCCGCGACCCTTATGGGATTAAACCTCTTTGCTATGGTTGTGATGATGATAGAAGTGTCTATGGGGTCTCCTCTGAAAGTGTGGGTTTGAGTATTAACGGGCTGGAGTATGAAGATGATGTTAGGCCGGGGGAGCTCTTAATTTTTTCTGATGAGGGATTTCAAAAGGAACAGATAGTAGAAAGTAATAAGAGAGCGTTTTGTTCCTTTGAGTATGATTATTTTGCAAGGCCCGATGCGATTTTTCATGGGCAACCGGTCTATAAGATAAGGGAAGAGTTTGGTAGAAATCTGGGTAGGGAAAATCCTGATATAACTGAGAAGGCTGATGTGATTGTTTCGATTCCTCAAACCGCTGATGATGCTGCTTATGGTCTTCATATGGAGACAGGCCTTCCGTGGGAGAGGGCGGTCAGAAAGCATAGATATGTGACTAGTAGAGCTTTTATTTCTTCTTCGGGGGAGAGGGATAGGATAGTTGATAAGAAGATTAATGTTGATTGGGGAAAAATTCGAGGTAAAAATGTAGCTATTGCTGAAGATAGTATTGTGAGAGGTACTACTTCTAGAAGAGTTACAAGGAAAATGAAAAAAGCTGGGGTCGGGGATATACATTTATACATTACTTTCCCTAGGATTATTGCTCCTTGTTTTTATGGGATAGATATGACCACTTACGATGAGCTAATAGGTTCAGATCACACTCCTGAAGAAATAGCTGATGAAATAGGGGTAAGTAGTGTGAATTATCAATCTATAGAGAATTTTGTCGACGCAATCGGGTTAGATAAGGAAGACCTTTGTTTAGGTTGTATAACCGAAAACTATCCAACATCAAAAGCTCAAGAAATTGCGGAAAAAGTTAAGACCAAATTTAAACAAGGAGAAACGAAATCAGCCCGCATTTACGAGAGGTAAAAAATGAATAATGTTATGATAGTTGATGGTGGAGGAAGAGGAAACGCGATGGCTCACGCTTTCTCAAAAAGCGAAAAAGTCGACCAAGTTTACTTAACTCCAGGTAATGCAGGCATCTACGAATATGGGGGAGAAAACGTCCCTCTCAAAGAAGGATCCAAAAAAGAAAGGATACAAGAAATAATAGAAAAAGCCAAAGAATTAAAAATAGATTTAGTAGTTCCCGGGCCAGAAGGATGGATATCAGCCGGAATAGTAGATGAGTTCAGAGAAGAGACGAGTATTCCTATAGTCGGCCCAACTCAAGAGGCGGCTTTTCTTGAAACTAGCAAGTGTGATACAAAAGAATACTTGGATTCAATAGGAGTACCTGTTCCCCAATACGAAAATTTCAATGACTCTGGTGAGGCGAAAGAGTGGGTCAAAAAATTTTATGATGAAAATCCTGACAAAAATCTGGTTCCAAAGGCCGACGGAATTGCTGCTGGAAAAGGCGCTTTTGTTTGTGGATCTTTGGAAGAGAGTTTAGCTGCGGTTGATAAGATTAGCAGCGAGGAGTTTAATCAAGATTATGATGGCGCTGGTAGAAGAATAGAGGTTGAAGAAAGGTTGGATGGAGTTGAGACTTCTTTCTTTGCTATAACTGATGGAAAATCGATTAAGCCTTTCGGGACTGCGAAAGATTACAAAAGAAGATATTCTGATCCGGATCATTCCTTCATAGAAAATTATTTCAGTGGGATAAATCCGAATACCGGTGGGATGGGAGCTTATTCTCCGGAAGAAGTGGGTGAGGAATTAACTGAAAAAATAATGGAGCAAATAGCTAGGCCTACCGTGGATAATTTAGATGAGGATTATCAAGGAATTTTACATTTTGTTTTAATGGTTGTAGAGGAGGATGGTGAAAAGCAGCCTTATGTTTTGGAGATTAATGTTCGGGATGGGGATCCTGAGGCTCAGGCTCGTTTACCGCGTTTGGGTTCTGATATTTTCGATATTTATGATTCTGTGGTTGAAGAAGAGCTGGAAAGTGTCAGCATTGATTGGGAATCTGAGTATTGTGTGGGTGTTTGTGTTGTTAGCGGTCGTCCTTGGGAGGATGGTAAACCTGTAGAAGGTTATGCGGGGTATCCTGGAGATTACTATAGCAAACAACCAATATTTTTGAGAGGCAAGAAGAAGGAGAGAGTTGGTGAGGAAGGAATTGGGAAGTATGTCAATGGAATAGTATATCATAATGGGACAGATCTTCACCAAGGATATGTTAGAAGTAGGGGTGGTCGAGTTCTTACTTTTGTAAATAAAGGAGAGTCTCTAGAGGAAGCAAGAAAGAAGACGTATTCGGATATACAAGGAGAGACTGGAGGAGTTTACTTTAGTTATATGGACTTCAGAGATGATGTAGGGAGATAATTCACTAAACTTCTTGGACTACTGATTCAAAAATCAATCTTCCATCCGCATATTTTGGAAGTTCTTCTTTGCTCGTCCAATTGGGTAAGTGTAGGCCATAATAAGCCCTTTCTGGATGGGGCATCAATCCGAAGATTTTTCCAGAAGGGTCACATATTCCAGCTATATCTCTCAGGGCTCCGTTAGGATTTGTTGGATACTCGCCATTGGCATAATTACCTTCTTTGTCGCAGTACCGGAAAACAATCTGATCATTTTCTGATAACTCTTTGAGAAGTTCTTTTTCCCTATTTTTTTTCAATATGAAGCGGCCTTCCTTGTGAGCAACTGGCATGAATAATTTTTCACCTTCTTCGATATTCTTAGTAAAAATACAATTCTCACTATTTTCGTTTTTCAAGTGTACCCATCTACACTCATAATTTGCTGATTCGTTAATCGCAAGTGCGGCTTTTGGAAACGCACTTATTCCTTCAATTCGTGGGAGTAGACCTGTTTCAATCAAAACTTGGAAGCCATTACATATTCCTAGGATGAGGCCTCCTTCTTCTGCGAAGGTTTTCAAATCTTCACCGAGTGTTGTTTTAATTTTATTGGCAAAGACTGCTCCTGCTCTGATATGGTCTCCGTAAGAAAACCCGCCGGGTATTACAACGCAGTCATAATTCATTATTTCTTTGTCTTTTTCGAACTGGTTAACTCTAACTACTTCGGCTTCGGCTTTTTCGAATTTGTCAAACGATTCTTTTGTTTCGATGTCACAATTGGTTCCGCCTGCTCTTAGTACGCAAGTTTTTATTTTATTCAGAGTTTAGACCTCCTTTCCAAGCTTTCCTTAACCGTGAAAGTGAAGTATCGATAATTTTGTTTCCTTTAATTCCATTTACTGAAAGAGTATCATCTCCGGTGACTTGGCCGATTTCGGTGGAATTTACAGAGTTGGTTAGTTTTTCGAATTTTTCCTGATTCTTTTTCGGAACTTCTACTAAGAATCGACCGTTAGATTCTGAAAAGAGTATGAAGTCGTTTCTATTTACTGGTCCCAGAACTTTTTTTAGATTAATTTCGATACCTAAATTCCCTGTAAAGGCCATTTCGCTTGCTGCGGTTCCTAATCCCCCGTCTGAGAGGTCGTGACAGGAACTGATTATTTTTTGATCTATGACCTTGGTGATTGTTTTAAAGATTTTTCTGCTTTCGTTTTTTCTGACTTTCGGCACGGTTTTGCCGAGATGATTGAGGGTGTGATAGTATTCTGATCCGCCTAATTCTTTTCGGGTTTCTCCAAGGAGGTAGATTGAATTTCCTTGTTTTTTCAAATCCATTGAAGTTGTATTTTCGACTTTTGGGAGTAGTCCAACTGCTGTGATTAATAGTGTGGGTGTGACTGGGCCTGATGGGGACTCGTTGTAAAGGCTATCTTTGCCAGAGATGAAGGGAGTTTCGAAGGTGGTTGCTAGTTCGTAACAAGCTTGGCACGCTCTGACTAGTTTTCCTAGTTCTTCTGGTTTTTCTGGATTACCCCATGTGAAATTGTCTAATAATGAGATTCGTCTTCCTCCTACTGCTATATTGTTTCTAATAGCTTCTTCTATCCCCGAGGCGGCCATCCAGTAAGGATCGATTTTTCCGTATCTTGGTTTGATTCCCGACGATACTACGACTCCTTTGTTAGAGTTGGAAAAGGGTTTCAGAACTGAGGCGTTGTTAGGCCCGTTATGTTCGCCTTGTAAGGGTTTTAGCATGGTGTTTGCTTGTACTTCGTGGTCATATGTTCTTATAACGGATTCTTTGCTGGAGACATTGGGGGAGGAGAGTATATTTATAAGAGTTTTTTCTAGGTTTTCTGGTTCTGGAATTTTGGGCTCTTTTAGGTTTGGTTCGTTCCATTTTGCTTTTCTTTTTATTCTAGGCGGGTTGAATAAGAAGTTAATATTTAGGTCTGCGACCAAATCCTCTTTGTGATAAACTTTGAGTTTTTCTTCATCGGTAAATTTGCCTACGTTATTTGCTTCTACTTCTTCACTCTCAAAAATTTCGAGGACTCTGTCTAGATTTTCTTCTTTTACAACGAGGAACATCCTCTCTTGAGACTCTGAAATCCAGATTTCCCAAGGAGACATGTTTGCATGTTTTAAAGGAACTCTCTCAAGATGGACCTGAACCCCACAATCAGCATCGTGAGCTGTCTCACCCATAGCGGAAGAAAGCCCACCACCACCAAGATCAGTAATAGCTTTCCCCAAACCTTTCTCTCTAATTTTCATAATAGCTCTTCTTAACTTCTCTTCTTCAATAGGATTAGGAATTTGAACAGCGGGCCTGTTGGATTCTTCAGATTCTTCAGTTAACTCTTCAGAAGCGAAAGTAACTCCATGAATACCGTCCTTTCCTGTCTTACCCCCCGCCAATATTGCAATGTCCCCCGGCTCAGGGTTTTTAACATAAGATTCGGTTGGCATAGTCCCTATACACCCACAATAAACTACAACATTCCCAACATAACCTTCATCGAAGCAAATAGCACCGTTTACAGTAGGGATACCCATATTATTTCCATAATGTCCGATTCCTTCAACAACCCCCTGAAACAAGTACCTCGGATGTTTAACCCCTTCTTCAAGATCATCATAACTAAAATCCAATGGCCCGAAACAAAGAACGTCAGTATTTGCAATCGGTCTGGCCCACACACCTAATATATCTCTTATAACCCCTCCAATCCCGGTGGATGCGCCTCCAAAAGGATCTATTGCAGAGGGATGGTTATGAGTCTCTACCTTCGCTGCCACTGACCTTTCCTCGTCGAACTCTACAATACCAGCATTATCTTCAAAAACTGAAACACACCAATCAGGTGAAATCTCTTCTGTCGCTTTTTTAATATAGTCCCCGATAAGCCTGACTTCTTCCCCCTCATAATCGATATCTCCCTTGAACGTTCTGTGATAACAATGCTCTGACCACGTTTGAGCAATTGTCTGCATTTCAACATCAGTGGCATTCCTACCTAAATCAGAATAGTACTCCTTACACTTTTCCATATCTTGCAAGCTAAGGCCTAGGCTAAGCTCTTCACTGATTTGTTCAAGTTCTGAAGAGTTAGTTTCAGAAAAATTTATTTTCAATAGTTCGAACGGTAAATCTTCACTTTGAGAAAATAGGTGAGAATTACTCAGCTTCCTCCACCTCAACTGTATAGTCGTCTTTCACTGGATTAGCTAACAATTTTTTACACATTTCTTCCACTCTCTCCTCCGCCTCTCCTAAAGAGTTTGCTTCAAAGTTAATTTCATAAACCTTAGCGGTTGAGGCTTTTTGGACCTCATAACCCATATCTGATAAAGCTTCCTTAGCGGTCAGACCTTCCGAGTCTACATGACCTGGTTTTAATCTTACTTCGATTTTTGCATGGTATGAGTTAATTTTCGATCCCTTCCTTATACTCAAAATTTCCAAACTCTGAATTGATACTAACCTTATTACCTTCTTTGCTTTTTTCGCACTCTCCAATTATTTTGGCTCCCAGTTCGAATTTTTTCGCAACTTTCAAAACGTCTTCGGCGACATCTGTCTTCACTATTATCTCAAATCCGACACCCATATTATAATCTTCGTACATGGCTTGCCAACTTTCTCCAGACTCTTTTTTAATCAAACGGAATATTGGGTCTGGTTCTAAAAGATTTTCCTTGACGTAATGAATGTTTTCGCCAAGTCCAAGAGCTTTTGTTTGACCGCCGCCAGTATTGTGAATTATTCCCGTTATCTGTTCTCTGTATTTTTCGAGGATTCTCATTAAAACAGGCGCAAAAATCCTAGTGGGTGAGACTATTGCTTCTCCAACGGTCATTCCAAGGTCTTTCCTGTACTCGTCGAAAGAAAACTCTCCATAATATCCTTTTTCCGGTCCTTTTATCTCCGGATATTTTTCTTCGTACTCATGTTTCATTAGGGAGTGTCTTGAAAGAGTGATGCCATTACACATTATTCCACTATTTTTCTTTTCTTCATATTCGGTCTGCCCTCCACTTCTGAGACCTATTATTTTGTCTCCTGGTTCAATATTTTCTCCTGTAATAGCCTCGGAAAGTTTAACTCTTCCGTGAATAGTACCTGAAACATCAAGAGTTTTCAATTGATCTGGAAGGTCAGCAGTTTCTCCACCTAGGAAAGAAATACCCATACCGTACTCTTTTAACAAGTTTAATGCCCTCCCAAAACCAGTATTCAAAGCGTCTAAAACTTCTTTTTTCGGAAGAAAGCTTGGATTCAAAGCAATATAGTCCACAAAACTAACAGGACGAGCTCCAACAGATACGATATCGTCCACATTCATCGCTACAACATCTTGTCCGATAGTTTCGAACCATTTTAAATTTCCGGTCTCTCGCCAATTCAGATAATTTTGGACCGGTTTGCTTCCAGCTCCGTCTGTGTGGAGTACTATCCCCTGCTCTTCATCGTCCGGGTCTTGACTGACAGTGCAAAAAGCTTGAGGGAATAAATTATCAATTGTTGATTTAAAAACTTCTATTCCTTCTTTTTGAGCATCTACTCCGACTTCTTCATATTTTGTACTCATTTCCAAATCCCTTCAAAGACTTCATTATCCCATGCTTCTTTTTGATGTTCGATAAATTTTTCTTGCCTTTTTTCCCATTTCTCTTCCCAATTATCACTGTAATCTATTTTAACACACCCTTCTTCCACTTGGAGTCTATCGTCAACATGTAATTGTATCGCTTTTGAGTATAATCTGTGTTCGAAAACTAGTGTTCTCTTAGACAGGTCTATTTCTCTGTCACCTTCTTTTACCGGAACTGGATGTTGTAAAATTATCGGGCCGGAATCAACTTTTTCCGAAGTGTAATGAATAGTGCATCCGGAGACTTTGATACCATAATCTAAGGCTTTTTCTTGAGCGTTCAGACCCTTAAAAGAAGGTAGTAAGGACGGGTGAATATTCATCATCTTATTTCTATATTTATCAACCAGGTAAGGACTTATAATTCTCATATACCCAGCTAAAATCACTAAACTGGTGTCATGGTCTTGAAGGGTTTCGTGAATTCTTTTTTCAAATTCTTCTTTACCCTCTTTTTTCTCAGGTTCTATAACTTCTCTGGGGACATCGAACTTCTTACTTACTTCTAAAGCTCTAGCATCAGGATTATCCGAAATCAAGACCCCCGTTTCCACATCCTGAAGAATATCAAGTTCAATATGTTCTAAAATAGCTTGAAAATTAGAACCCCGACCAGAAACTAAAACACCTAACCTTTCTCTAGTCACACTAACACCCGAACCTAGAAAAAGACCTCCTCACTAGCGACCAAAACATTTTCCAACAAAACAACTCTAGTCATAGGTCCAACACCGCCAGGAACAGGAGTTATGTAAGAAGATTTTTCTTTGACATCTTTAAACTTAACATCTCCACATAACTTTCCATCTATGTAATTCATCCCTACGTCAATAACTACGGGCTTATTTTCAATCATCTCTTCAGTTACAATAAATTCTGGCCTCTCCCCCACGGCTGTTATCAATATATCGGCTTTAGCTGTATGTTTGGCGATATCCTTGGTTTTAGAGTGACAGACTGTTACGGTAGCATCTCTATCCAGAAGTAGTTTTGTTATTGGATTACCGACTAGGTTTGTTCTATTTATTATTACGGCATGTTTCCCTGCTGGTTCTATTTCGTATTCGATCAGTAATCTCATTATTCCTTTTGGAGTACAAGGAATCAAATTTCTTTCGAGTTCGTAATCGCCAGTCCATAACTTTCCGACATTGTAAGGGTTGAGACCGTCCACATCTTTTTCTGGTGAGATGGTGTTGATTATCTCCTTTTCGTCTAAATGGGCAGGTGCTGGGAGTTGTACGATTATCCCGTCAAACCTATCTTTTTGATTTAAATCGTTAATCAGATTTTTAACTTCGGAGAGGGTTGCTTTGGGAGGGAGTTTAAAATTTTCAAAGTCGATTCCAACTTCGGAGCAGTCTTTGTCTTTCAATTCAATATATTTTTTGGAATGATGATTACCACCTATCCAGACAGCTGCTAAAGCCGGAGAATATTTGTTTTCCTCTATCTTTTCGGAAAGGTCTTTTTTGATTTTTTCCGCAAGCTCTTTTCCATCCAATAAATTTGTCATAAGAATAACCGGGCTTTATTTCATTGATTTTTCGTGTTTAGATAGTAAAGGTTTGATATTTTTTTGGATAAACTCTTCACAACTTTCGGTAGCTTTTCCAACATGTTTTTCGGGATCTAGTAATTCTTCAATTTCCTCGTCTTTTAGCAAAGAACCAATAACCTCATTTTGTTTTAAGAGCTCTGGAAGTGGATTATCTTCTCCTT
>CAYSUV010000017.1:0-10097 GCA_964434275.1 Hadarchaeota archaeon (SeqCode)
AAATCCCGGTGTCGCCCGAATGGTAAATGTTTTCGTCCACAAGATTTAGTACATACCCTACCGGAGCTCCCCGTTCAGAAGTGTGAAAGGCTTTGACCATCGAAATGCTGACATCCTCTGTGCTAGTAGTACCGCCTATGTTCATCCCTATTGTGTTTTCAACTCCTTGTGATTCGGCATAATTGCCGAGTTCGAAAGTTCCTAGGAATGTTGCGTCCTTTTTCTTACAAATCTCAACTGAATCCCCTAGGTGATCCGTATGGTCGTGAGTGACACAAACAAGGTCCACTTCTCCTATGTCGCTAATTTCGATAGGCGCTTTTGGATTTTCGCTTATAAACGGATCAATTAGGATAGTAATTTCATTTGTCTTTATTTCAAATCCAGATTGTCCCAACCATCTTATTTTTCTCATACTACACTCCAAAACATAATTTCAAATCTCTTGAATTTAATAATATTTTGCAAATGAAGTGTGTTGGAATAGATTTAGCTGGAAAGGAAAAAAACCCGACAGGTTTCGCAGTTCTAAATAATCAGAAAATTAATTCTCAAATTCTGAATAAGGATAAAGAAATCATCGAAAAATGTGAATTAAAAAACCCAGACATTATAGCAATCGACTCGCCGCTAAGCTTTCCAAAAAACGATGAAGGATTTAGAGATTCCGATTTGAAATTAATAGAGAGAGGATATAGAGTATTACCTCCCGAATTAGGGGGAATGGAAGCCCTAACAAAAAGAGGCACAAAATTAGCCCAAAAACTGGACGAATTAAATCATAAAAATATAGAAATACACCCATTAACCTCCGGCCGTGTTCTCTTCGGAACTAAATCGAGAGATGAATGGGTTCGCAATCTTTCAGAGGAGGACTGGGAAGTAAAACAAGATCTCGACAAACACCAAGTGGATTCCATTTTAGCTGCTTTTACAGGTTATTTACATCTAAAGAACAAGACGGAGAAAATCGGCGGAGACGATGGGATAATCATTCCGAAGGATTGTTTGTCTGCTCTCTGAGAAGTTTGCCAGCCTTTGAAAGGCTTGAGACGCCCACATCAAGGACTTCTGCTACTTCTCTAATTTTTAATTTATAATCTTCGAATTTTCTTGAAGCGTTGTATATTGCGGCTGCAGCTACCAAGAATGAAGCTTTTCTGCTTTTGAGTTTTCTTGGTAGTGATGAGCAGATTTGGTGTGCTTTTGTTTGTACTTTTTGTGGTAGGTTTAGTCTGGAGGAAAATCTGTCTAGGTATTCTTTGGGTTTTGGGCGGGGAACTTCTAGGTTTAATTCTTTTTTTATGACTTTTCTGTTTCTTCGGAGTGCTTTGTATGCTTCTTTTTCTTTGATTTGTTTTCTTTTCATTAGTGCTTCTGCGATTTCTTTTTCGGTTCGGGGTATTCCTCGTATTCTGGCGACGATAAAGAGTAGGGTTGCTAGAATGTTCCAGGTGTCTCTGCCGGGTGTGATGTTTTCTTTTTTGGTTTTTCTGTAGAGGTCGCTTACTTCGGCTTTGACTGCTTTTGTTAGGTGGAGGTCTTCGCATAGTTTGTCTAGGTTGATTAGTGCTTGTCTTAGGCTTTTGTCGTAATATGTGCTTGCTCTTGATCTTTTGTGCCATTTTCTGAGTCTTCTTAGTTTTGCTCTCCAGGCTGGTGATAGTTCTCTTGAGTAACCCATCCGGCTGCCTAGTCCTAGATCATGTTGGGTTATGTCTGATCCTGTTGAGGTGTCTGCTCTTCCTGTTTGTTCTCCTGGTTTATCGTACCATTCGGGTTTTTTGTCCATTTTCTTTTCTAGTAGAACTAGTCCGCATCGGGTGCAGATGGTTTCTCCGCTTTGATGGTCTTGTATTATTGCTGTGCTGTTGCATGATGGGCAGTGTTTTGGTTCGGCGGGTTTTTGGTTTGTTTTCGCTTTGGTTGTGTTTTCCATGTGAGCATCTCAGTTCAAAATAATGACGAGGAGGTTTATAAAGAGAAAACGAGCTATTTAAATAAAAATTTCATCTTTATAAACCCACTTAGTTCAAATGAATTAGGGCAATAAATGTCTAGTCATTACGATATAATCATAGCAGGAGGAGGGCCAGCCGGCTTAACCGCGGCAAAAACAGCGGCCCAAAAGGGGATGGAAGTGTTACTCTTAGAACTTCGAGCTCAAATAGGTCAAAATCAAACTCCTTCTTGGGTCTCCTCCGAAATTTTAGACAAGGATTTTTCTAAAACAGTGGAGACCGATGTTGGAAAGGTCGAGTTACATTCTGTACATCGGGATTTGGAAATAAGTGGGGATTTTGGCAGGATAGTTAATCGAGAAGAATTAGACAAATCGCTCGCTTCTAAAGCCGTCAAGGCGGGTGCGGATATATGGGTTGGGTCGCCCGTCAGGGAGGTTTTACAGGAGAATGGAACGGTGAAAGGAGTTAGGATAGAAGCGGGGGAATGGACAGAAGAAATAGAAAGTAAGATCCTAGTTGATGCTACCGGTGCAAAAGCTAAATGGGCTAGTATTTTTCTTAGGAAAGTTAAAAACTCGGATTGGGATAAAGAAAATAACACCCAAACAAATGAATATCTTATGTCAAACAGTAAAGGGGTGAATAAGGTGGATCTTTTTTTCAATTCTTTGCTAGCACCAAAAGGATATGCTTGGATTTTGCCTTCTAAAAACGATTTTGCGACGACAGGGATAAGAGGTGTCAGAATTCACCCCGATTCAGCTTTAGATGAATTTATCGGTAGAGAGAAACCTATTAGACTAAGGGGGAGTGTCCCCATCGGAGAGTATAGAGGACAACTTCCAGTTGATGGTGTTTTAGATAGTATGGTTAGTGATGGTGTTTTAGCGGTTGGAACAGCAGCCGGACAAATATATCCACTCTCCGCTCACGGTTTAAAGTACGCCTTAGAGTCTGGAAAGATAGCTGGAAAGGTTATAGCAGAAAGTGTTCAGGAAAAAGATTTCTCCGGGGAAAAGCTCTCAGATTACGAGAATGAGTGGAGAAGTGAATTTGGTAAAGAAGTAAGGACAGGGAGGTTATTACTAGACTCTCTGCAGGTTTCTCCTGACCAGAAAATGGATTCTTTATTGGAGTTTTTAAAAGAAAATGAAGATTTACAGGAAGATTTTGTAAATATGTTCCTTGCGAAAAACTTGAAAGAGTCATTAAACGCATTCTTTAAGGAAGAAGAACCTAAACGAATATTCGAAGAGAGAAGGGTAGATAAAATATTATCCTTATATTCCTAAAAAAGTCCTATAGTGAGGAATTTTAATGCGTATAATCTCGATTGGGTCCGGAAAAGGGGGTGTTGGACGTAGTACTATCACTGCGAATTTGGGTGTTGCCTTGGCGGAAATGGGGAAATCTACTTTAATTATAGATGGTAGTATAACCTCTCCTAGTCAAGCTTTATTTTTTAATTTGGAGAAAGCTCCGCGGACAATTAATGATGTTTTGACTGGTGATATTTCTTACGAAGAAGCTATTTATGAAGGTCCTAAAGGAGTGGAGATTCTCCCCGCCGCTGTTACTTTGGAGAAAATAAGGAAGGCGAAAGTTTCTAGATTGGCTTCACTAGTAAAGGATCATATTGAGGGGTACGATTTTGTTTTGATTGATGCATCTAATGGTTTAAGAAAAGAAACTATAGCTTCCTTCAAAGCAGGAGAGGAGTTACTTATCATTACTATTCCAGAAATGACTGCAGTCTCAGACTCTATGAAAACTAAAGTTGCCAGCGGTTTTCTAGGACTTGATCCGATAGGTATAGTTCTGAATCAGGTTAAAGGGGAAGAACATGAATTACCGGGTGAAGAAATAGAGAGAATTATGAATCTTTCTATTTTGACTGAGATTCCTTATGATAAAGAAGTAAGACGCTCGATAAATAATGGAAAGCTTTTGATTAATTGGAAACCGGATTCACCGGCGGCGAAAAAAGTTAGAGAATTGGGAGAGAAGCTTAGTGAAGAGAGCTAAAAGTTTGAGTTATAATCAGGAGCTTGTCGATTTTTCAAGTTTAGCTTTGGACATATCGGTTGGTAAGATGAAGTTTGTTGCTGATGGAATGCTTGGTAAATTGACTCGTTGGCTTCGTTTAGCTGGTCAAGATGTTGTTTGTATTAATGATTTTACGGTTTCTTCCGGGGAAGAAGATGAAGTATTGCTTGAATTGGCGGCGAGCGATTCTAGGGTTTTGATTACGAAGGATGTAGAACTTCATCAAAGAGCCTTGAAAAATAGTTTAGAAAGTATACTTCTCCGAGAGGAAGGGGAAGTGGCGCATCAGATGGATGAGATTTCGGAAAAAGTGGGAAAGTCCTTTGATATAAGTCCGAAAAGTTCAAGATGCCCTGTTTGTAATGGAGAATTAGAGTCGGTAGAAAAAGATAGTGTAAAAGAGGACATTCATGAAAAGGTTTTAGATAATAATGAAAAATTTTGGAAATGCGAAAAATGTGGTAAAATTTATTGGCTTGGAGGGCACTGGGAGAAGATAGGGGAGACAATGGAGAAGATGGAGGACTAAAGTTGGTTAGCTTAGAGGAAGGAAAAAAAATTGTGAAAATAGCCAGAGAGGCGATTGAAAAGTATCTTGAGGAAGGGGAAAGACTACAAGCATCTGGAGAAGTACCGGAAAAGTTGAGGGAGGATAGAGGAGTTTTTGTAACGTTGAATAAAAAGGGAAATCTTAGAGGGTGTATAGGGAGACCCTTACCTAATCAACCTTTTGTTAAAGGTTTGGTGAATTCCGCTATTAGTGCCGCTACTCGAGACCCTCGATTTCCTAGTTTGGAACCCGATGAGTTGGACGAGATAACCGTTGAAGTTAGTGTTTTGACCGTTCCTGAAGAAGTTGAGGTTGAAAGTACTAAAAAATATCCAGAGAAGATCCAAGTTGGTAGAGATGGTTTGATTGTGAGTTATAAAGGGAGGCAAGGCCTTCTTTTGCCTCAGGTTGCGGTGGATAATGGGTGGGATGTTGAGGAGTTTTTGTCTCAGACTTGTGTGAAGGCAGGATTATCTCCTGACAGTTGGGTTGAGAAGGACTTAACAGTGGAGAGGTTTTCGGCCCAGGTATTTAAAGAGGAGGAGCCTGAGGGGAAGGTAGTTGAGGAGAGTTTATCTTCATGAAAAAATTTATTAGAGAAATTCTTACAGCCTGAATCGGTGCTTTAACATGAGTGAAGATGCATCTGTTGAATCTCTTGGGAGAAAGGTGAAAAATTTAGAGAAACGTTTAGAGGTATTGGAGGAAAAGGTGAAAAAGATGGAAAGTTCCGGCAGTTCTAAATCTAGGAAGAAGACTAAAAGGAAGACGAAAAAGAAGAATTCTAACGATGATACTTCTACAGATCATAATTATTTGAAAAGAACGATAGATGAAGCGAAAAAGAGATACGAAAGGGAACATGAAGTGTAATCCTTTTTCCGTTTTCTTTGGTGAATATCTTGCATTCGGATAGGCTTAAGTCGCTTTTTTGGTTGATAGTTGCGGGTAGTTGGATTACTGGTTTTGTATTTTATAGGTGGGTAGGTTCAAGCCAAATTTTAATTTCTCTGAGCAGTGTGGTGCGTGTAACAAACCCGGTTATGTTGAGTAATTGGTGGCAGTTTATTGCTTATTTCACCCTTTCTACGGTTTCGGTTTTCGCTCTTTCCCATATTTTGTTCGGGGTAGGTAGTTCGATATTTTTGTTTGCTAGGGGAATGTATGACGGTTTATTGTTCGGTTTTGTTGAGGAAACTATTAATGAATGGAATGTGATGAATGTTTCTTTTTCAGAACTCAATCCTCTACTTATTATAATCCTAATATTTGGAATTAATCTTCCGCTCACCTTATGGGCTGGAGAGTTAGGTGTTCAACGTTCTGTTTATACTTTGAATCGTTTGAGAGGCAAACCCATGAATCCCGAATTTGGCTCTGAACCTCTTTCGAATTTATTGATTATAGTTGCAATATCTTTGTTTACAGGACTGGCAGCTGCTGTAGTTTTTTCTTATTTCTAGGATTTGTAGTTTCTCTTATTCTGAGAATGTTTCTGAGGATAGTTTTTTACGAAAGTTCTTAAAGACTCGAACCATTGACGTAGCAGTGGGTAATAGTTTGAAAGTTTTAGTTACTGGTGGGGCGGGGTTTATAGGAAGTCATATAGTTGAGAGTTGGCTTAGTGAGGATCATTCAGTTAGAGTGTTGGACAATCTAGAGTCTGGAAGTTTGGAAAATTTAGATGAATTCAGGAAAGAGGCTTCGTTTCGGTTTATAGAGGGTGATATAAGGAAGGAGAAAGATGTGGTGGAAGCGGTTGAGGGTGTGGATGCGGTTTTTCACGAGGCTGCTGTTACTAGTGTTCCTGTTTCTGTGAAAAATCCTGATATGACTCGGGATGTGAATGTTGGAGGCACTGTAAATCTGTTAGTTAAGTGTGAAGAGTTTGGGGTGGATAAGTTTGTTTTCGCGTCTTCGTGCGCTGTTTATGGGGAGGCTGAAAATTTGCCTATAGATGAGGAAACTCAGCTTGAACCCAATTCTCCATATGCAAGATCGAAACTTTTGGGAGAGGAGCATGTGTTGGAAAGGGAGAGTTTAGATTCGGTGGTTTTGCGTTATTTTAATGTTTATGGTCCGAGGCAGAGTGGGGGTAGGTATGCGGGTGTGATTGTGAAGTTTATCGACCGTTTGCGTGAGGGGGTTTCTCCTATTATTTATGGGGATGGGGAACAAACTCGTGATTTTATTTATGTGAAAGATATCGTTAGAGCTAATCTACTCGCGCTGAGGAGGGAGGAGGCTAATGGTGAGGTTTTTAATGTGGGTGGTGGTGTGGAGATATCTATAAACGAACTTTGTAGAAAACTTCTTAAAATAATGAATAATTCGGAAATAGAGCCGGAATATGAACCGCCTCGTGAGGGGGATATAAAGCATAGTAAGGCAGATATAACTAAAATTTCTGAAAAATTAGGTTATAGTCTGGAAGTGTCTTTGGAAGAAGGTTTAAGGGAACTTCTTGATGAAGATAACTAGATGCTTGTTCGAGAGGACTTTTGTTTTTATACTCCAGTTGGTATTGTGTAAGTTGAGATGATTTTTACTCCTTGCTTTCTCTCCAATAATAACTTTTTTCGAATTCTCTTTCTTGTCCCCATCTCAGTTTTATGTGGGAAATTATGAGTTCCCAGATGGTTTTTGAGAAAGAATCATTTCTGAATCTTCTCATTGATGTGAAAATTAACATGTCAGGGTTGAAATATAATGGTCCTTTTTTCCGTATGTCTAACCCGAATTTTCCATCAGAAGGGAATGAGTCTTTAAAACCACCTATTGAAAGGGCAGCGTCTCTATAAAAGGCGCAGTTGCCTGCGGATGCGTGCGAAAAGTTGAAAGTATTCATCGAAACTTTAAGCCATGTATTGTACAGGTAAAGGAATATTTCGTAAAGTTTAGTATTTTTCATCGGGGTTACTGGTCCGGTTACTAAGACATTGTTTTTCAGACTTTTTTCTACCTCTTTTAACCAATTTTTGTCTGCTAGACAGTCTGCATCTGTTTGTGCTATTATTTCTCCTTCGGCTAGCTTAATCCCTTTATTTCGAAGTTCAGGTAAGCTTAAATCCGGTTCTACGAACAGTTTGTCACAATATTTTTCCGCTATCTCCTGAGTTCTATCATCGCTTCCGTTGTCCATAACTACTATTTCATAATCTTTCGAGTAATTCTGATTTCGGATGGACCATAAGCAGCCTCCGATATATTTTTCTTCATTTAGGGCGGGTATAACGACGGAGATCATAATTATCAGCACTTTGTATTATTCCCAAACTTTGTAATTGCAAGTCTATTTAAATAATTGGTTGAGAAGCTGGATTACAAACCACTTGTAATAATAGAATTGTAGTTTTGTGTATTTAGAGTGTTTCTAAAAGTTCTGAATGTCGGTATAGCTTTTAGTGGTCAGTTTGTTTCAACTGTCCAATACTCCGTTTCTTCAAAGTCTTTTTTGTCCCCCCATCTCAACCTCAAATGAGAGGAGATTAGTTCCAATGCAGTGTCCCATACTCCCTCTTCTATGTACCTTCTCATAGAAGCATGAACTTTCATATCCGGATTATAAACTAATTTACCGACTTTGTTCATATCTTTACCGAACTGTCCGTCCTCAGGGAAGTAATTTTTAAACCCACCGATTTTCTTAGCCTTTTCTCTATAAAATGCACTATTCCCCCCATGAGCAGCTGCAAAATAAAGATGATTTATACTGACATTCATGAAAGTATTGTATAAGTAAAGCAATATTTCGAAAATTTTGATCTTTTCCAAAGGTAAAATTGCGCCACTTACCAACACAGAGTTTGGACATTCCTCAAGTGAGAAGCATGCTTCGGACAACCAGAGCGGATCAGCTATACAATCAGCGTCAATCCGCGCGATTATATCCCCATTAGAATGTCTTAACCCCTCATTACAAAGATCATAAAAATCCAAATTAGGCCTATAAATAACCTTATCAGCATATTCTTCTGCTATTTCAGGTGTTTTGTCAGTACTCCCGTTGTCGATGACAATTATTTCATATTCTCCTTCGTATTTTTGAGATTTTAAAGATTTCAAGCAGTTTTTTATATATTTTTCTTCGTTTAGGGCCGGGATTACTATTGAGATGAGTGTTATTTTGTTCACCGCCTTTCTTAGTAAGGAAGCCCTCTCATTCTCCACTTATAATTTTTTTCGATTACTTAATTTTTACTGAATGAGGGTGTTTATTTGGGTTTTGGAGTTTTTCGGTTTGTGGTGATGTGTTCTTTAGAAGTGTGAATAAGTAGGGTTTAATAGAAATGATAAACTCTCAGAAATACGAGTGATGAGTAAAGTAAATGGGTGGTATTGGGTGTTACCATGATTTTTGCGTTGGGAGTCGCTTTGGTATTAATAGTTAGAAGTGTGGGAATAATGTATTAGAGGCGTGAGAATATGAAGTTTTGGAAAATAGTCAGCTTCCTGATTGCCGGTGTTTTGCTTTTCTTGGTGTTTCTTCATTTCGTTGGTTTTCAAAGTTTATTGTCGACCTTTGCTCAAGTTAATTCTTCTCTTTATCTTTTAGCGGTGGGTTTGATCATAGTTTCCATTGTTTTTTGGGCTGTACGTTGGAATGTTTACGTTGATTCGAGAGGATATACTGTAGGATTGTTCGATTTACTTAAACTTACTTTGATTGGGATTGCTATAAACAATCTCACTCCGTTGGCACGGATGGGTGGTGAACCTGTCAGAGCTTATCTCTTGTCGAGTAAACATGGGGTAGATTTTGAGGATAGTGTCGCTTCAGTAATGGCGGACGGGTCGACTTTTTTGATAACACATTTGCTTTTCATTGTGGTTGGTTTTATAGCGGTGCTATCTATAATGTCGCCTCCTAGATGGATAGTCACGATTTTAGCACTTTCTTGCATATCGGTTTTGTCTTTGCTTTTCGGTTTGGTTTTTGGTATTTACTCGGGGAGGGATTACATCATCCGGTTTTTGAGGTATATTACAAATAAGTTCGATCGGTTGAAAGAACACAGGGAGGGAATTGTGGAAAGGTATGAGAAGTTCAGAGCTTCTTTTAAGGAATGTTTAAGTGATAAAAAGAATTTAAGCAAGGTATTTCTGGTTGCAGGTTTGTCAAGAGCTTTGAATATAATCGCTTATTTTTTAATGTTTCTTGCTGTCGGTCATTATCTTCCCATTCCTGTGCTAATCGCTGTTTTGGGGATTGTTGCAATGGCTAACGTTCTTCCGATTACCCCCGGTTCCTTGGGTGTTTATGAAGGTGTTTTTATCTCTGCTTTTGCGTTGGTCGGGGTGCCGATTTCGATTTCTGCTGTTGTGGTTTTACTTCAAAGATTGGTTTGGTATTGGGGGACTTCTATACTTGGGGTTTCTTTAGGAGCATATTATGGAGTCGATAGGTTCGGAGTATGAGAAATTTGTCTCTTGAATCAAAATGAGGATTAGCATTTGAATTTAAGAGTTGTGAGAAATGCTAACTAAATAAAAAGAAGGAAGTTTACTTAATCATAAGAGAAGGGTTGGTATTAATG
>CAYSUV010000018.1:0-10086 GCA_964434275.1 Hadarchaeota archaeon (SeqCode)
AACATTAACCCACTCACCCGGCGGTAAATAAAACTCTACTTTTGAATCTCCTTCGTTTAAAACTGGTGCGACCATAAACTCGGAACCTACCATAAACTGTTGATAAGAAATATCATAAACTCTATCATTTCGCGGATAATGGATAAACGGGTGACGCACAACTGGCAGTCCGGTTTTACTAGCTTTTTGAACTAATTTCCTCCGATAAAACCCCCAAGCTCTGTAAACTTTAGCCATTCGAGAGAAATGCTCCAACGTGTTTTCGTTGGAATAAATTTGAACATTAGCATCCGGATTACTTCCCTCATGAGTACGGTAAATGGTGGTAAAGGCACTCAACTCCATCCACCGCTTTAGCAATTCTTCACTACGTTCATAAGAAAAAGGCGGAAAATTGATTGTCGTAAAACCACCTATATCACTATGGTTAAAACTATATCCTGACAAACCGCTTGACAATAATCCGGTAACAGCCGATTTTATACCGTCATGTTTATCCCAACTCACCAGCTGATCCCCTAACCAAAAGAGAGTCGAATATCTTGGACTTTTTCTATATCCTGAACGAGTAAAGAAAACAATATTCTCCCCATTTTCTAGATTTTCAATAGCATTTCTATTCAACTCAGCCCACTCTTCCGGATATTTATTATGATACCTCCCTCCTTCCACCCCAGAAGAAAGAGTCGCATCGTAAGGTAATCCCTCGCCATAATCAGCCATCCAACCTGAGGTTTTTAGGTTTTCTATTACTTTCTCTTTGATGATTTTTTTCATCCATTTTCTAGCCTCACTGTTTGTTAAGTCAATTATTCCAGCGTAAAAACTCGTATTTTTGATCATGTAGGGATCCCCTTCTTCGTTTTTTACGAGATAACCTTTTCTTTTCGCTTCAGCAAACATGTTCCTTCTATAGTTTTCTTTTTCAGAGACATCGGCCAGGTAGGGGTTTATGTAAACCATAGTCCGAATGTTATCTTTTGCTAGATTTTCTCTGAAATCTGCCCAATTTGGATACCTGTCCTTATCGATTTCCCAGTTCCACCATAATTGTTCACCCAAGAAGGTTTTACGTTGACCTACCCAGTCTTGTAACCAGAGTGCTGCAATTGGAGTTTCATGTTTTTGTAACTCTGATACAATATTTTGCACTTCACTTGTTCCTCCCTGCAGACCGACAATTGCTCCATCAGTTATCCACTTAGGCAATGGGCGCATCCGTCCAACTTCTTCTGTGTATTCTCTAATCAACTGTCCCGCGTTTTCACCATAATATATTCGGCCGGAAAGTTTGTTGTCGAAAGTTTCTATTTGCACCCTGTTTTTGTTTCTCAGATCGAAGACGGTGTATTTGTAAGAATTTAGAGATAGTGATCGGGTTTTACTGGTGATATAATGTGGTGTGGGGGCGTAGGTAGTGTGATAGTCCCCTCCGGAGTTTGCTATCAAGTTTAAAGCGAAAGTTAGAGGTTGTTTTCCTCGCCCTATTCCTTGTTCTCTTGTTAAGATCGGTATTCGTTTGCCTTTAAGGTTGAAGTAGGTAAATTGTTCGCCGAAACCGAAAAATTGTTCGCTTGGTTGTGTGTTGTAGTTCAGGTAAGAACGATTGCACTCATTGTCTTTTATAATGATTTTAAATCGGAGTTTGTTTTCTTCTTCCGGGAAAAATTTGAACTTGTAGGGAACAGAATCTTTTCTTGATAGAAGATGTCCTGTTAATACTATGTTTTCCCCTTTTTTCTTGATGTTTTCCAGAACTTGGGTTTTGAATTTAGCTATTCTATTGTTTCTAATTGTGTAACTTCCTCGTTCTTCTTCCACCGCTGTTTTTCCCTTTCCGGCCATAACGAAGGCTTGTCCAGGGGTGGTGCTCCAGAGAATCTTGTCCTTATTTTCTTCGTGTCTTACAGTTAGATAACCGTCGTTTTCATTGTTCCATCTGATTTTGAAATTACGGGCTCTATATGTTTGTGAGTTCAAATTTTCGGTATTGATTTCACTTTCTAACTGACCAATATCGTTTGGAGGATTATTTATCCATACGAGACCTCCTAGAATAGATATGAGCAAAGCAATTGCGATGATTATAATGGATATGTTTTTCATCTTATCCATTTCCGGTATTTCTTAGCCACACAAATATTTACTTTTTTCAAAAACTTGAGAGTTGGGAAGATTGAAGATGAAATCTGTTCAAGAGTTTCTATAAATTATGGTCATACTCTTAAAATATGGGTGAAGAAAAAATATATGCCATTCTGGAGGGTTAAGGGGATATTGTGATTCTGACTTTGGTTGTTATAGGAATTTTAGGTTTTGTAGCTGGAGTTGTGCAGGGTTTTACTGCTTTGACTACAGTGACTATTTTGATGGGTAGTTTGACCATGTTTGGCGGGCTTCCTGTTCATGATTCGATTGGAACAGCATTTATGGCAGATGCGGTTATCGCCTTTACCATCTCACTTATCTACTGGAGAGAAGGGAACGTCTCATTAAGCTCAGCAGTTCCTATCATAATAGGGTCTGCAATAGGGATACAGATCGCAGCGCGAATAGCGGGACACATCCCAAGTTTCACGCTAGGAAGCTTATTCACATTCGGCATGTTAGCTACTGGAGTTATGTTCATTTTACGTTCAAGAAGAGACGAAGATGCTTTGACCTTATGGAGAGAAAGGCTAGAATCATTTCCCGTCGCGAAAGACTTAATTGAGTTATTTAAAAAAAGCAGAATTAGAAAAATATTCCTATTCACCTGGGGCTTTGGTGTAGGACTTTTCGGCGGACTTTTCGGATTTTCCGGAGGTCTTGTCACTATGATCTTTCTAGTTTTCCTCCTAGATTTCGACCTACACACAGGCATAGGCACCGCAATTGCTGTAATGGCTCTAATATCCGCCTTCGGTGGCATCGGTTACGCTTCTCTAGGTTTTTTCGACCTTTCAATAGCTATCGTAGCCGGACTAGGAGGAGTAGCCGGCGGACAAATATCCTCCAGAATCGCTTACAAATTTTCAGAAAAAAAACTCAACTTTACATCAGGATTAGTATTCCTAGCAATAGGATTAACCTTCCTAAGTTATCTAACTTTTCTAAATTAACAAAGCAGATTGTCTACCAAATAACGCCAATCACAAATGCTATCATCCACCCAATAACTTAGCTAATGGCTTCAGTCCCTAGTAGCATTAAATAACCTACTAAAATCAAAATTTTTCCAAGAACTATAACTTTTCGACGGCGATTTCAGCAGCTCTCTCCCCTGATAAAAGCATCCCGCCGAACACTGGCCCCATTCTTGGCCCGCCTGATACTGCGTTTGCTGCCATTCCTGAGACTATTAGTCCTGGATAGACTTCTTTTGTGGTGTCCATTAGGGCTTTTTCTCCTATTTCTGCCCACATTGGTTTTTCTCCTTTGACTTCTAGTTCTGCTTCTGGTATTTTTTCTTGTATTATTTTGCAAACTTCTGCGTCGTGACCGGTTCCGTCTATTATTAGGTCGGCTTTGACTGTTAGTGGATCTATGTGGAATCCTGCTTTTTTTA
Source organism: Hadarchaeota archaeon (SeqCode) (assembly GCA_964434275.1). Lineage (GTDB taxonomy): Archaea > Hadarchaeota > Hadarchaeia > Hadarchaeales > JAGGTB01 > CAYLJV01. The sequence continues at coordinate 3,548 of CAYSUV010000018.1, forward strand.
CGGCTTGCCAGTTTATAACTAGTCCTGCTATTTTGTCGTTTTCTCTGATCATTACGTCTTCCACTCGGGTCAGAGTGAATATTTCAGCTCCTGCTTTGACGGCTTTGTTTGCCAAGCTGCTTACTGATTCGATACTGTTTGCTACATAGTAACCTTCTTCGTATTCATGATAATTGATTTCGAAATCTTCTAGTATTCTTGTAGCTTCTTCTTGAACTGCTATTTTCGGGTACATCATCCCTCCACCCCACATTCCTCCTCCTACGTTCAGTTCTTTTTCGAAAACGGCGGTTTTTACTCCTTTTTCGGCTAGTTTTGTAGCAGCTACTAGGTTTGCTGGACCCGCTCCAGCCAGTCCTACTTGGATGTTTGTATATTCGAGAAAAGTTTTCATGTATTCCTCTACTATTGCCCGGGTTATTTTTTCTTCATCTAACATTTCATCCATTTAATACGACCTTTTTTATGACGGGTGATTATTTTGGTTTTCCTTTCTTTTTCATGTTTTTACTCTTTTAGAGTTGTTTACAAAGTTTTGAATTGTGGTTAAAACTATTTGAAGTATTTTATTTTCCTTTAGACGTGTCTAAGAACTTTTTATATTTTACTAATTTCGAGTAACACTTCACAGCTGTATCTGGATCGGAATATACTGGGACTTTATTGTCTCTCAGAATTTTCACCGGTTTAGAATTGTCGAGAAGTTCGAAAGCTACCGTGAATACTGTTTTTTGCTCTGTCAACTCTAAAATTTTGTTGATATAGTTCACTCTATGTTTTACCACTTCCTCTTTTGGATACTCTTTATCTATAGCGCCATCAATGAAGTGTTTTCCAATCCCACCAAGTATTATTACACCTTCGACATCCCATTTCTTGACCATGTCAATAACTTTAAAATGAGACATCGGGTCAGTGGTGGCTACTGAATCAATTGGGTTACCTCTACTCCAATAAGATGGTAAAGCCTTGTCCAGCTCTTTTATCAGTTCTTCAGGGGGTTGCGGGAGTTTCAATCCCCATTTCTTACAAGCGTCCGCTGCGACCACTCCCCATCCACCGCCTCTGGTAATAATCGCTACATTCTCATCTTCCGGCAGCGGTTGATTGAAACCCATTGCAAAATCAAGCATATCTTCAGTCAGGTCAGCTTTCAATATCCCAGCTTGTTTGAAAATTCCGTCATGAACTTTTTTCGAACCAGCCATTGCTCCTGTATGTGATTCAGCTGCTTTTTTCCCGGCTTCAGTTTCTCCCGCCTTATAGATTATGACTGGTTTTTCACGAACCGTTCTCTTAGAAACGTCTAAAAATTCCTTCCCGTCTTTAACTCCCTCGATATAGGCAAGTATAGTTTGGGTGGATGATTTTTTTCTAAAATAATCGATATAATCTTCACATGTTAAATCCCCTTCATTCCCACTGCTGACAAACATGTCAAAACCGATTTTATACTGCGTTCCTCTATCCAATGTCTGTACGCCCAAGTTGCCACTTTGGGATAAAAATGAAATATCTCCCTGTTCAGGAGTAACTGCGGACATTAAAGCGTGCAAATTTGCCTTACTACTGAAAACCCCCATACAGTTCGGTCCGGCAAACCTCAATCCGCCCTTTCTAGCCATCTCTGCCATCTCCCTTTCTAGATCTTTCTTGTTTTCGTCTGCTTCTCCGAATCCGGAAGAAATAATTACAGCGGTTTCTACGTCGGCATCTACACACTCTTCTATAATCGATGGAACGGTATGGCTTGGAGTTGCAATTAGTGCTAAATCTACCTTTTCTGGAACTTCAGATATTTGGGGATAAACTTTCAAACCGCGTATTTTTTCTTCATTGGGGTTGATTGGATATACTTCCCCTTCATATCCTTTTTCTACTATATGTTTCAGAACGGTGGCTCCCCATTTTTCTGGAGATTTTGAAGCTCCGATTATGGCGACGGAGTTGGGGTTAAACATGTAGTCAAGTTTGTGTTTCTTGCCCATTTTTCACAACTCTTTATTTTATCGGAATCGTTTGATGTTTTTGTTTAGAGGGTTTCTTTTTAGATTTGTTATTTAAACTTCCGTTTTCCATAATTTCACCTGAAAATTATTTAAACGAGATGTTCGATTTGCATGAAAGGTTCCCATGAGAATAGAACGAAAGACGCAAGGATGCAAATGCGAATACGAAGTTTGGAACGATTATAAAACCCAGGTTATAGGAGCCGCAACTATAGACGAGTCAGAAAATCCGGTTAAGATAGAAACAATAAACATCCAGAGAAACCGTAGAGACAAAGGGATAGGGACAAAACTACTCAAAGAAATAATATCGGACTATCAAAAAACAGAGATAATAGCGTGGATATTCAGCGCCAGGCTAGAATGGTACAAAAGACACGGATTCAAACTGGACAAAAAAACAGAAGACCTAATCAAAGTCCGAAAACCACCACAATAAAAAACCAAAACCGAAAACTATTTTTCCGAACCATTTTAGACCAAAAACAAACCTATTCACAACAAGGGGCCATGGGGTAGTTAGGCCTAGCCTTCTGGCTTTGGGTGCCAGTGACCCCGGTTCAAATCCGGGAGGCCCCACCATTTTTATCTTTGCGATATAAGTTTGGGTTGATGTTTGTTCGAAAAGTTGGTATTATTGGTTGCGGTGCTATTGGAGAGATTCTTGCTAATGCAATTGATTCGGGAAATGCTGGAGATTCCGAAGTAAAGATTTTGTTTGATTCAAAGGAGGTCAGAGCGAAGGAGGTGGCGGATCAGGTTTCATCGTCTCCTAAGGCAACGGATGATTTTGCAGAGGTTGTGAACGATGATGAGGTTGATCTGGTAGTTGAGGCTGCTTCTCAAGAAGCTGTTCATGAGTACGCTGTTGATGTTTTAGAGTCGGGAAAAGATTTTATAATTTTGAGTGTCGGCGCTTTTGCTGAGGAGGGGCTTTTGGAAGAAGTTACTGAAGCTGCTAAAGCTTCAAAGAGTAAAGTTTACATCCCATCTGGCGCTATCGTGGGTCTTGACGGTGTTCAAGCCGCTGAAATCGCAGGGTTAGAAGAGGCTGTGATTAAGACTAGGAAACCTGTAGAAGCATTGTCGAAGACGAAATTTGTAAAACAGAACGATATCGATCTTTCTGACTTAAGTGCTCAAAAACAAATCTTTGAAGGTCCTGCTAGTGAAGCGGTGGAGGCTTTTCCTGGCAGTGTAAATGTCGCTGCTTCTCTGAGCTTGGCAGGGATCGGGCTTGACGATACTATGGTTAAGATAATTGCTGATCCTTCGATTAATCAGAATATTCACGAGATTCAGGTTAAGGGAGAAGCTGGCGAGTTAACAGCTGAGGCTCATAACTTTCCATCTCCTGAAAACCCGAAGACTAGCTACTTAGCTGCTTTATCCGCTATTGAAGTTGTAAAAAAATTAACAGAGCCTGTGAAGATAGGAACCTAAAAAGTAATAATATTGTTAACAATCGTATTCTAATATTGTGTGGTAAAATGAGTGAGGAAGAACTAACTGAAAAAATCTCTCAGTTAAAAAAAGAAAAAAACGCGGTGTTGTTAGCCCATAACTACCAGATAGAACCTGTTCAACTTGCCGCTGATTATTTGGGGGATTCTTTAGGATTAGCTAGAAAATCTTCAGATACAGATGCGGATATTGTAGTTTTTGCTGGTGTTGACTTTATGGCTGAAACTGCTTCTATATTGAATCCTGATAAAAAAATTCTTCTTCCTTCCGAACATGCAGAATGCCCGATGGCTGGAATGCTCCCAGCTGGAAAGGTTCAGAGAGCCAAAAAGGAAAATCCTAACGCATCTGTCGTCCTGTATGTTAATACTTTTGCCCGAGCGAGGGCAGAGGCAGATGTTACTTGTACTTCTTCAAATGCTGTGGAAGTTGTAAACGCTCTTGATGAGGACAAGATTATTTTTGGACCGGATCAAAATCTGGCTTGGCATGTAGACCAAAATACTGACAAAGAAATAATTGTAGTTCCCGACGAAGGGCATTGTTACGTTCATCGCATGTTTACAGCGCCCGATGTTGAGCTTTTGGAAGAGAAGCATCCTGATGCTGAGGTTTTGATTCACCCTGAATCCGACCCCGAAGTTCAAAAGCTTGCTGATTATATTTGTAGCACTGGGCAAATGTTGGAAAGGGCTAGAGAGTCAGATTCTGAGGAGTTTATTATCGGAACAGAAGTTGGAATGGTTCAGCGTTTAAGGCGCGAGTTTCCAAGAAAAGAATTTGTACCGATGATGGAAGATGCTGTTTGTGAAGCGATGAAAAAACATGACCTTGAAAAAATTTATCAGTCTTTAAAAGATGAAAAATTTGAGGTAGAGGTTCCGCCCGAAATAGCTGAAAGGGCGAAAAAAGCTACGAAGAGGATGCTTGAGCTTTCTAGTTAGGTGAAAAAATGGTAGATTCTCAGACGAGAGAGGACATCACAAGAATGATACAGGAAGATTTGTGGGCTGGCGACGTGACGACCGATTCTCTAATAGATGCAGATGTAGAAGCGAAAGGAAAAATCGTCACGACAGAATCAGGATATATAGTCGGTGTTCCCGAAATGTTACTACTTTTTGAAGAACTCGGAGTCAAAATCAGGCCAAATGTTGCCGATGGGGATCAGGTTGAACCCGGAGAAGTTATTGCTGAGGTTGAGGGTCCTGCGAAAGGCATACTTAATTCTGAGAGGGTTGCTTTGAATCTGTTATCTCGGATGAGTGGAGTGGCCACAGCTACTAAGGAGATGGCGGAGAAGGCAGAAGATGTAAATCCTGATGTTAAGATTGCGGCTACTAGAAAGACTACACCGCTTTTGAGAAGGTTTGAAAAAAGAGCTGTGGAGGTCGTTGGGGGTGAGCCTCATAGGTATCATTTGGGTGATTTTGTTTTGATTAAGGATAATCATTTGAAATTAGTTGGTTCTGTCAGAGAGGCTGTCAACAGAGCGAAAGAGGCGGGCGGGTCCGATAAGATAGAGGTTGAAGTTAGTGATAAAGAGGAGGCTTTAGAGGGTGTGGAAGCAGGAGCGGATATAGTTATGTTGGATAATTTTGAACCTGAAAAAGCAAAGGAAGCTGTGAACGCAATTGAGAAAGCTGGTTTGAGAGATGATGTTATTCTTGAAGCTTCCGGAGGAATCAACCCTCCGAATGTGAAGGATTATGCAGAGACAGGAGTTGATATCATCTCTTCCAGTTATATGACAATGAGAGCTCCTACTTTGGATATTAAACTTGAAATCGTTGAACAAGAATAATTCTTATTCTTTTCCTGTTGTGAATTTTTCTAGTCTTTTGAATGCTTTCTTTTTTTCTTTTTTACCGAGTTCGGCTTCTTCTACTACTGATTTTAGAGTTTTATGAGCTTCATCCATCGCGGACCTATTTACCGGATAAGGAACGCCGTCTTTTCCTCCAAAAGCAAAAGAATACTTAGCTGGGTCTTTCCAGCTCGCTTGGTCGCCATAAATTATCTCTGAAACGAGAGCTAACCCTCTCGCAGTTGCAGGACCTACCCCTTCTATTTCTATGAGTTTTTCATAATTTTTCGGTTGTAATTCATAAGCTTTTTCAAGAGCATTCCAGTTCATCCGATTCGGCAATGTGAAAGAATCTATGGATCGACTTTTTCCTTTCGAATTCGGCATCCACTCAAGTAATGATTTCTGATTTTCTGGAAGTAACGTTTGAAAATCTTTTTGAATTTTTTTCGGATTGTCTTTTACGAGGTCGGTTGAAGTTTCTCGACATTCTTGACTAGTTTTTGCTGTCATGTTGAGAACTTGATTTTTCTTTTCATCGGCTAAGATGGCTTCGTGAGGTTCTTCGACAAAGTTTTCCACCTTGTCAGAGATCCAGTGATATCTTCGAGCCATCTTGTTTTCAGTATCTAACCCTTGTTGAACGACGGTCCACTTTCCATCTTCGGAACCAAAAAAAGCATGATGATAAATCGGAGCGTTAGCTTGGATTGCAACGTTGTCGACTTTAGCACTTAGCTTACTTGCCCGTTTCAAAGAATTAGTTTTACCAGTAGAAAAATTGAGGCTTTTAGAAAATTCTTCAATCTCATTAGGCGTATTAATTGAGGCTTTTCCCTTCCCCCCAGCCACGAATAAGCCAAATTCTTCCAAATCGATAACATCCTTCAACACACCTGTCGTAACAGTGGTAACTCCGGAACTGTGCCAATCGAAACCTAATACACAACCTAGAGATTGGAACCAGTACGGATTGGACAATCTCCTCAAAAACTCATCCCTGCCAAAATCGTCAACAATAATCCTAACAATAGGCTTAGCTAATTTTTTCATCCGCCCGACCAGCCAAGAAGGCGCTTTCCCACCATGCAAGGGAAGGTTACTTGCTCCACTCCGTTTCATAGCATTAATAATTTTAAACACGATAAGTTATTTCCCTTACCAAAAATTAACAAAAATACGAAATCATTAAAAGAACACCACTAAGAAAGAATAACTTAAGCCCCGCGGTAGCTCAATTGGCAGAGCGGTCGGCTGTA
>CAYSUV010000019.1:0-10073 GCA_964434275.1 Hadarchaeota archaeon (SeqCode)
GGACGTATTCACCGATCCTGAAATAAAGAGAATAACGGAAGTAGAATCAAAAGAGTAAAATTCAGGAAAAATTTCACAAAGACTCCTCATTAATAAAGCAAGTTAACTTTTTCTAAACCATATTTTTATTTTCAAGAAATAGTCTCTTGCTTCCGAAAACCTTCTCCTTCTACAAACTTCAAATCCACACTTTCCTTAGATATTTTATAGTTTTTACTCGTAGTTTCGCAGTTTTCCGGCCTGAAAAAAGCCCAACCGACCCAATCAAATCTAACGCCGATAAGAGGCTCGCATCCAAAGCTGTTGCAAAAATTTTTTAATTTCTTTATTTCCTCTTTATCAATATATATTGTGTCTTCGGAAGATGATTTGATTTCTATCCCGTAAACGTTCCCGTCAATACTTGTTAGTAAGTCGGGCTGAGGATGTTTTCTCCCCGATCCGGATGCGGGCGATCTCATCGTTGCAAACCCACTCTCCCAAAATTTGTTTATAAGCTCTCTTTCGGCTCTACTGCCTTTTCCCATCTTAATCATCTAGGTGATAATCTATCAATTCCAGGTTTTTTATTTGTCTGGGGATTTTCTAATTTCTATGTCTTCTATGTGGGCTTTTTCTTTTGTTTCTGGAATGAATCTTATTTTTATTTTTACAGCGTTGATCTCCCCCATATTTTCTGGATTATCATACCAGTTTTCCTGCCAATTTTCCCCGGAGTTCGTACTTCCCATCCATTTTATATCGAAGCTTTTCAAATCATGATTATCAATGGATACTCCTTCAATCAAATGTTTTTTTCTATATTTTTTAGAAAAGGTTCCCACACCTGATTCTCCCTTTCTTGTTTTGAACCAGTTGTCTCTTGTTATCATCAAGTTATCTTTTTCCCTCAGGCTGAGATCGGATGCAATAAAATGAATTTTTCTATTTTCCAATTTAATCGCGTGATTAAGCTCTATCTCGAATTCCTCTACATCGGTATTTCCACTAACCCATCTGGTAATTATCTTGATTTTTTCACGATTTTCCAAAAAATTAGTATAGTAAATCCCGGCTCTACCTAGAAAACTGCTTGTCTCTGCACTGTGTAAAATGTCCGTTAATGGAGGCCCTATTTCTTCAAATTTTGCATAAGGGCTTCCTTTCCCATTGGAAGTTTTGGTCGTAGGGTTTCCGTTGGGGGAAGCGATAAAGTGAAATCTTGATAACCATCCATGGGCGAAATCTAGTGCGGGCATGTTTAGAAAGTAAGTGTTGGGGAGGCGGTAGGGAGGGTGAAGTCTAGTCGAGTTTGTTATTTCTTTTCCGGATATGAATTTACCAATGTTTTCTACTCCAGTTGTTCCGTCTTGATCGCGTGGTTCGTCTTTCCATCTATAATCGGTGTGGATATGTCCTGAAATGTGGGCTACGACATCGTATTTTTCGAATAGCGTCATGAATTTGTTCGTTATTTGGACCCAGTTCTTATTGTTTCCGTAAAACCATGTTTTTGAGAAGGCAGTAGTTCCGCTAAGGGGAACATGGTTTATAACGAAGATATTGTTGTTTTCCGAGTATTTTTTCAAGTACTTTTCTATGAATTCGAACCGTTTTTGCGGAATTGTGCTGGCTAGATTATTATTGTCAAATTCGGGGTTATGTTCTTCTGAAATAAGGATGAAAACGTTATTGCCTAGTTTTAGAACTTTTGTCCCTGATACTCTTCCGAGTTCCGTGAAATATTCTGTCCCATATGTTCCTCGGTTTGGGAAATGGTCTCTGTCATGGTTTCCTAAAATATCGAAAACTGGTGCGTTTAGGTCATCGATCCATTTTTTATAACCTATCCATTCGTCCGGTTCGGTGTGTGTTGTTAAGTCACCTGTGCTGAGAATATAGTCGGGGTTTACGCTATTTAGGGCTATTTTTCCGTTTTTAGATATTTCGGAACTAGGAGCTCCTATGTCTGTCTGGACTTCTTGTTCTGAGTTTTGTATATGCACATCGGAGAAAAATGCTAAACGAACTCCATTTTTGAGTGTAGTTACTTTTTCGTTTTCTCTGGAAGGAATTGTTTTGTGGAGGTATATTCCCCCTACAGCTGTTATTATAATCCAAACTGTTAGTATAATTAAAAGAATTTTTTTCAATTTCATTGTATTACTACTTAACTTGTATGAATTTTTGATAAGTCTTAGCTTTTTCCGCCAATTTTTTCTGAAAAAATTTTGAAAGATTGTTTTTGTTTGTAGAGTTTTATGTCGTCTAACTTAATCGAGATATTTTTCTCAAAGTCTTTAACTCTCATAAGCAATATTTAATATATTAAAGTGTGAAGTATGAGGGTGAGATTTTGGTTAGAAGGATTTTAGATGCGATTCAAGACAGTACTATGGGATCAGCTGAAAAATTACATGACGCTATTATGATCAGACTGCTAAATACGTCAAAGCAATACATAAAGAACCGTAAATATAACGATATTCTCGCCGATGCTCTCGAAGAAAATAAGGATGAAGTTGTGGATTTTATCATAGAATCTCTACGAAACGACCAATTGAACGAATTCGTGGATGAAGTAGCAGAAGGAATAATTGAAGATTTGAAAAAGCAAATCAGAGAGGAAGACCAGCTCAAACGGTGAAGATTCTTCTAAATTAACCTATCGGCAAGAGAGATAGCCAGCCTTGAATAGCTGACTAATGGCCTATAGTTTATTTTTATCTCTTCTCTAGATCCTTCGTTTAAAGCGGTCAAGTATGATTTTAAATTTTTTTCTCCATGAGTTTGGATAAATAAGTTAATCGAAAAAATAGTTGCTTCATCGTACCCTAAAGAATCTAGAATTAAAGCGTCTTTCTTCATCTCATTATAGTTTTCTTCGTATTCAAGTTCATCTGGCCGGGCCAAACCGATACTTGCCTTTTCCTGAAAATAAGATTTATAAGAATAGGCATAGCTGTAAACCAGATAGGATCCTAAGTCTCGCCCTAGAGCTCGGTAAAAGCCTACTCTGTATATCATTGGCTCTATTTCGCTCCAATTTTTAGGTGGATAAGAAGAGATTCCAAACATATCTTGTAATGTAGTGTCACCATCAAGCTGATCTTCAATAATAAAGGGATAAACTGCTACACTACTTCTGGAATTTTTGTTAATAGTGTCTATCAAACTCTTGTAATTGTCCTCTGCCTCTTTTCTAGGCCCATTTTTGTAATAGTATTGGATTTTGTTTAAGTAGTGAGAGATTCCTTTTTTCTCACTTTCTTGGAAAAAGTCGGCTGGTGAAGAGTCGATTAAGATTTCTGAGTCGAGTTGTGTTATATCTATCTGTAGGTTTTCTTTTTCTTCCCATTTGCTAAGTTCATTATAGAATTCTTCGAATTTTTGGAAGTTGTAATCGTTTGCCCAATAACCATTCTCTTGAGATACCAGTAGCCAAGCGTGAGCGTCTATATTTTTCTTGTTTAGTTTTCTTATCGTTTTAGAGGATTCGGAATTTTCTTTCAAGTCTTCTTTCATTATCGCTAGGAATAGTTCACCATTATTCGCTGATAGGCTTTCGAGGACATTTTTTGATAATGTTTTTGAAGTATAATGTTTGAGAGTTTGGAAGTTTTCTGCTCTCAGGTAAAATCGAGGCGTTATTTTTCCGTCTTTAGGTTTTACTTGTATAGAAGTTTGCTTGAGTAAGAGAGTTCCTGCAGGGTTTATAATTATGGCGATTACTAGTGCTGAGACTAGGATTTTGGTTTTGTTTTGGAGTCTTTGGCTGGTTTTGTATTTTCCTTTTTTTATTCCGTAAAGTAACGTTATGATGCTTATTATGCAACCGGTCGATACTATGAACCATGTTGGTTCGAAGAGGCCTAGTGCGAGGGAGATTGGTGTTGTTCCTAGTGTTAGTAATAGGAGTAGGTATGGGTTTCCTTCGTTGTATGTGTATAGTGTTATTATCCCTATGGAGCTAGTGGAGATGAAGGCGAGTAGTGCGATTGTCCAGTCGTAGAATACTGTGTGGTTTAGGAAGTTTATGAATACTCCTAGTGTTGTAGCGGTAAATTTTGCAAAGATGAAGATGAATACTATTAGTGGTAATAGGTATATGGGGTCTTTTTTTATTTTCATTATCTTTTTTTCTCTTTGATTTTGGTTTAAATCTTCTTCTTTGAGGTTATTAGCGACAAAACCCCAAGCTTCTAATGTACAATATTGTACTACAAGGTTTTAAATAATACAAAGCTAAGAAAGTCTTTCAGCTTCCAGGAGAAAAAAATGAAAACGATCCCCACACAGACAGATGCTCGAACTCTAGCCTCAGAAATGGAACGACCCACAATCGTACCAATAATAAATACAAAAAATCATCTCAAAAATCCAGCTGAAACCTACCTTTCCGTTAGAGAAAGATACAACTCTTCATTTCTCCTAGAATCATTGTCAGGTCCTCAAGAAGAATCTCGATACTCGGTTATAGGATGCAAACCATTACTTCATCTAAAAATCACAAGTGAACAAGTCAAATTATCCGGGAGATCTAAAATAGCTGAACAATCTAGAAAAAAAGTTAAAAAAATTCAGGATTCCTCCGACCCACTTTATATTCTTAAAAAAGCAATGTTTATGGACGAAACGAAAATATTAGGTCTAAATCTTCCCCGTTATATTTTGGGTGTAACCGGATACCTATCTTATGATTATATTCGACCCTATCTGAAATTAGATTCAGATACTGTTGACGAACTGAACCACCCCATTTTAGAATTTATACTCCCAAGTTTAGTAATCGTGTTTGACCATCAGGAAGAAATTACGTACTATGCTTCTCTAATGATGCTGATACAAAAAACAGACTTCGAAAAAGATTACTCGAACTCTCTAAAAGAACTCCAAGAATTAACCAATCTGAAACCAAAAAAGCCGGATAGTGACAGTTTAGAGCCATCTCTCAGTACGAACTTCAAAAAGAAAAACTTCGAACGTAGCGTTGAAAAAATAAAAAATTACATCCGTAAAGGGCACACGATTCAGACAGTCATCTCCAGAAGAATTGATTTAAAACCCTCTCCCAATCAAGAGAGTTTTTATACAAAACTTCGGGAAATAAACCCTTCCCCATACATGTTTTTCTTAGATTTTCCAGAGAGAAGCATAATAGGTTCAAGTCCGGAGGCCTTGATTCGTGTCAAGGGAAAGAATGTTCTCACGAGACCGATTGCAGGTACTCGTAGACGGGGGGAAAGCGAGTCGGAAGATGAGGCTATGGAGCAGGAGTTATTGGGTGATGAGAAAGAGAGGGCGGAGCATGTAATGTTGGTTGATTTGGGGCGGAACGATATTGGAAAGGTTTCTAAGTTTGGGTCGGTTAAAACTTCGGAGTTTATGGAGGTTGAAAAGTATGGTGATGTTCAACATATCGTTAGCACTGTTGAGGGTGAGCTTAAGGAGGAAAATGATGCTTTTGATGCGTTGAGGGTAGTTTTTCCGGCTGGGACTGTTTCGGGTGCTCCAAAAGTCAGGTCGATGGAGATAATCGATGAGTTGGAACCTTCTCGGCGTGGCATTTATTCGGGAGCTGTAGGCTCTTTCAGTTTTACGGGTGATGCTGATTTTTCTATAGCGATTAGGACGCTTACAGCTCAAGCTAAGGAAGCTCATATCCAGGTGGGTGCTGGTATTGTGGCTGATTCTGAAGCGGAAAAGGAATATTATGAGACTCAAAATAAGGCTCTTTCTTTACTTAGGGCGGCAGGTGTTTTGGATTGAAAGTTCTAATAATCGATAATATTGATTCTTTTGTTTATAACATAGTTCAATATGTGGGTGCACAAGGATGCGAACCGAGTGTTTTTCGAAATGATTCCGATATGGGGGATGTTAAAAAGGAGAACCCTGAAAGGATAATAATTTCTCCTGGTCCGAAGACCCCGGAGGAATCAGGTATTTCTGTAAATGTTGTTCAAGATATGGGTAAGGAAGTCCCGACTTTAGGTGTTTGTCTTGGACACCAAACGATTGCTTATGCATTCGGCGGTGAAGTTATTGCATCGGATCAGCTTATGCATGGGAAAACTTCTAAGATAAACCATACAGGTGGAGCGTTATATGAAGGAGTTCCGAACCCATTTGAAGCAACTCGTTATCATTCTCTTGTTGTCAAAGATTCGACACTACCAGATTGTTTCGAAGTAACAGCCAGAGCAAAAGATAAACATGGAGAGATAATGGGGATAAAGCATAAGGATTATCCCATCTTTGGAACTCAGTTCCATCCAGAATCAATTCTCACCACTGACGGCAAAAAAAATTTGAAAAAATTTCTCAAGGTGGAACAATGAGCACTTTGCCCGAAGCTATCGACAAACTGGTGAAAAAACAAGATTTCCGCCACGAAGAAGCGATAGAAATAATGGAAAAAATAATGTCTGGACACGCAACACCGGCTCAGATCGGAGCATTTCTCACAGCACTCAGAATAAAAGGGGAAACCCCCACCGAAATAGCTGCCTTCGCAAAAGTAATGCGAAAGTTCGCAACACAAATCGAACCCGAGACAGATGACATACTCGTCGATACGTGCGGGACCGGAGGAGATGAAATAAACACATTCAACATAAGCACTTCCGCAATGTTCGTAGCAGCTGGAGCCGACGTCCTAATAGCTAAGCACGGAAACCGATCCGTTACCAGCAAATCTGGAAGTGCAGACGTTTTAGAGTCTCTCGGCATGAACGTAGAACTCCCACCAGAAAAAGTTGGACAAACCATAGAAAAGCACGGATTAGGATTCATGTTCGCCCCTAAATACCACAAGGCAATGAAACACGCCATAGGGCCTAGGAAAGAGATTGAGTTAAGGACAGTTTTCAATGTTTTAGGTCCGTTGACTAACCCTGCCGGGGCGGGAGCCCAGGTTATGGGTGTGTATGATGATTTTTTGACTGGAAAGTTAGCAAGAGTTTTGAAAAAACTTGGTTCTGAAAGAGCAATGACAGTTCATGGGTTAGACGGTATAGATGAAATATCTACCGTAGGTAAGACAAAAATTTCTGTGCTTGCAAAGAACGAGATTGGCACTTACGAAATCGAACCTGAAGACTTTGGAATTCCCAAAGCCAAACCCAAAGATATCGCAGGTGGAGATGCTGAAGAGAACGCGAAAATCTTGTTGAAACTATTAAAAGGAGAGAAAGGACCTCGGAGGGATATTGTTGTGTTGAATGCTGCTGCTACGATTTTTGTTAGTGGGAAAGTGAATAGTTTGGATAAAGGGGTTGAACTTGCTGAGGAATCTATTGATTCTGGTAATGCTTATGAAAAACTTTTTGATTTGGTGGAAAGTTCTGGCGGTGAATTGGGTCGTATTCGTGAATTGGAGGAATGTCTTTGAGTATTTTGGAAGAGATTTGTGAGAGTGTATGTGAGCGAGTTGAATTGGAGAAAAAATCTAATCCGATTGATTCATCTCGGATAGGAAAGTTTGGTCGGAGAAGTTTGAGAAAGGCGATAGGTGATAATTCGGATTTTTCAGTGATCGGGGAGGTGAAGGGAGAGTCGCCTTCTGCTGGTAAAATTAGAGATGAGTTTAATGTTTCTAAAATTGCAAAGTCAATAGAAAATGGTGGGGCTGTAGGGATATCGGTTCTTACGGAACCTAAATTCTTTGGAGGGGAGCTGGAATATTTGCGGTTGGCTCGTAGTTCTGTGGATTTGCCTGTTCTCAGAAAGGATTTTATTTTGGATGAATATCAGTTATTGAAATCGGCCAAAGTTAAAGCAGATGTTGTTTTGCTTATCTCTAGAGTTCTTGGGGAAAAGTTGCCTGAGTTCGTGGAAATGGCTCAGAGTTTGGGGATGGAGGCTTTAGTGGAGGTAGATAATCAGGAACAGGCCGAGTTTGCTGTTGGTACTGGAGCTGATTTGATTGGGGTGAATAATCGTGATTTGAGTTCTATGGAAGTGGATATTTCAAAAACTGAGGAACTTTCAAAATTTGTTCCTTCCGATGTTTGTTTGATTAGTGAGAGTGGGATAGGTGATAGAAAGGACATAAAGAGGGTTAGGGATGCGGGTGCTGACGCTGCTCTTGTTGGGTCTGCGTTGATGGAGGAGGATAATTTGAGTAGAAAGGTTAGTAGTTTGGCAAGAGGCGGTGTAAATGGTTAAGGTAAAAATCTGTGGAATAACCAATCATAGAGACGCTGAATTGGCTAGTGAAGCGGGTGCGGATATGTTAGGGGTGATAGTAAACGTGAATGTTTCAACTCCAAGGGAAATAAGTGTCTCAAAAGCTTCCAGTATTCTAGAAAAGGTGAATGATAAAGTGGAAACAGTCGTGGTAACAATGCCCGAAAACGCGGATGAGGCTGAAAAGGTTGCCGAGAAAATAAATCCTGATTATTTACAAATACATTTACCATTGTCTAGCACTGCTTTGAAGAATATTAAGAAACAGACTGGAAAGCCGATAATTGGAGTATCTAAAATTCCTGCGAGATTGGAGGATAAGAAGGAGAAAATTATTCAAACTAAAGAATTATCACAAGTTTCGGACTTACTTTTGTTAGACACTCAAAGTCAGGAGGGTGGGGGTACTGGTAGAACTCATAACTAGAGTTTGAGCTTTTACATAAGCAAGTCTATAGAGACGCCGTTAATTTTAGCTGGCGGTCTTAGACCTTCCAATGTGAAAGACGCAGTTAATCAGGTAAAGCCTTATGCCGTTGATACGGCAAGTGGTATCGAATCCAAACCTGGGAAAAAGGATTCATCTCTTCTAAAAGATTTTATCAGAAGGGCAGGTGGGTGAATTGGACCTGTATGGAAGAGTTGATGAAAGCGGTAGATTCGGCAAATTCGGAGGACAGTATGTGAACGAGATGTTAATGCCGGCTCTAATAGAACTTGAAAAAGAATTTGAAATTCATTTTTATAATCAAGAATTCCGGAACAAGTACGAGAAATTGTTGAAAGATTTCGGAGGTAGACCAACTCCTCTTTATTATGCGGAGAATTTCAGTGAAAAGGTAGGATTTAAAGTTTACCTAAAGCGGGAGGATTTGTTGTACGGCGGTTCTCATAAGCTTAACAATACGTTGGGGCAAGCGCTTTTGGCTAAAGAAATGGGCAAAACTCGTTTAATTACTGAAACTGCAGCAGGCATGCATGGAGTTGCTACCGCGATAGCTGGAAATGTTTGTGATATAAAAACCGAGGTTTACATGGGTGTTAGAGATATAGAAAGACAACCTTCAAACGTGGAAAGGATGAAGTTACTCGGTGCAGAAATAATTCCAGTTGATATAGGTAAAGGAGTTCTAAAAGACGCGGTTTCTGATACTCTGAGAGAGTGGGCTTCCTGCTCTGGAAACACACACTATTTAATGGGATCTACAGTCGGCCCTCATCCTTTTCCTGAAATCGTTGCTTGTTTTCAAAGTGTGATTGGAAAGGAGATTAATAACCAAATTAAGGCGAAGGAAGGAAAATTGCCAGATTCAATCGTGGCTTGTGGTAGTGGGGGTAGTAATGCATTAGGAGCTTTTAGACCTTTCATAGAGGAAGATGTGGAGTTATACTTTGTTGAGGGGGGCGGTGAGAGTTTAGATGCTGATAATAGTGCTGCGGCTTTTCAGTTAGGCAGTCCCGGAGTCTTGCACGGAGCTTTAACTTACACTTTGCAGGATGATTATGGTCAGATTAAGCCTTCTAAAACTAGGAGTGCAGGTTTGAATTATCCAGCTAGGGCCCCCGAGTTGTCGCATCTATTTGAGGGGGCCAGGATAAATGCGGGTTATGCTTTTGATGATGAGGTTTTTGAGGCGGTGAAAGTTATGGCTCGAGAAGAGGGATTGATTCCGGCTTTGGAGACGGCTCATGCGATAGCTTTTGTTTTGAATAATAGTGATAGTTTTGATGGAGATGAGGTGATGGTTTTGAACTATTCGGGTAGGGGCGAAAAGGATTTGGAAACTACTTTGGAGTTTTTTGATAATGAGAATTAGAGAAAAATTTCGAGAGTTAAGAGATAATGGTTCGGGTGCTTATATGCCTCATATTTATTATGGGGATCCTACAGAAGAGTTTTCGAT
>CAYSUV010000020.1:0-9941 GCA_964434275.1 Hadarchaeota archaeon (SeqCode)
GTGATCTTTTAGATTTAGGAGTTTTCTCTGTGGAAGACATGCTTCCTGAAACAGCATATGTGAAAATGATGTGGGTTTTAGACAAAACTCAAGATAGGAAAGAAGCGGAGTTTTTAATGAAGAAAAACATTGCGGGTGAGTTATCCCCGCGGACTAAAGCTGACTCTTTTTTGAAACCTGAAACTCAGAAGGAGGACTAGAAAAAGTGGATCTGGATTATGAAAAATTAGGGTTGAAAGTAGGTTTTGAAATCCATCAAGAACTCGATACTCACAAACTTTTCTGCAATTGTCCATCAAAATTGAAAGATGAAGACCCAGACCTAGTAGTGAAAAGAGAACTTCGGCCAACTGAAAGTGAACTGGGGGAAATCGACCAAGCCGCTTTAGCAGAAGCTGCTAAGAGTAAAAAGTTTAGATACGAAATACATTCTGATTCGGTCTGTCTCGTTGAATTGGATGAAGAACCACCTCACCCAGTCAACGAAGAAGCAATGGATATTGCCTTAGAATCAGCGCTTTTGCTTAATTCTACCCCTGTAGATGAAGCCCATATTATGAGAAAAACTGTAATAGATGGTAGCAATACTGCAGGATTCCAAAGAACCATTCTGATAGCAACTGATGGTAAAATGGAGATTAGCGGAACGGAGATAAGTTTACCGACCCTTTGCCTGGAGGAAGATGCAGCTCGAAAAATCGAGGAAGGTTCAGACTATGTAAAATACAGACTAGATCGTCTTGGGATTCCTTTACTAGAGATAGCAACCGCTCCAGACTTTAGAGACCCTGAAACTCCTGCTGATGCAGCAGAGCAAATTGGTAAGATTTTGAGAGCTACTGGTAAAGTAAAAAGAGGCATTGGTACGATTAGACAGGACGTTAACGTCTCCATCGAAGAAGGCGCTAGACAAGAGATTAAGGGAGTCCAAGAACTTTCCCTCATAACTACTGTAATTGAGCGTGAAGTTCAAAGACAGGTTAAATTGTTAGAGATAAAAGAAAAACTAGAAGAGAGAAACGCTCCGGAACCAAAAGAAAACGTTTTTGATGTTACCAATATTTTCTCAGAAACCAATTCTAACGTTATAAAAAGTGCATTACCCCAAGCCGGGGTCTACGCCATCAAACTAGAAGGTTTTGCAGGTTTGTTAGGAAAAGAGTTAATCCCAGACCATAGGTTCGGAACAGAACTTTCAGATTATGCTAAAGTTTACGGAAAAGTAGACGGTATTTTCCATACAGATGAGCTCCCAAAATTTGGAATAAGTGAGGATGAAGTAGAAAATATGAAAACGAACTTAAACGCCACCGAAGAAGACGCGATAGTCATAATCGCAGATGAAGAAGAAAAAAGTAGAAAGGGGTTGGAAGCTGTCATCAAAAGAGCTAAAAAAGCTTTCAGAGGTGTTCCCGAAGAAACGAGAAGAGCACTATCTGATGGTAACACAGAATATATGCGTCCGCTTCCCGGCTCAGCCAGAATGTATGTGGAAACAGATGTCCCTCCGGTGGAAATAACTGAAGAAAAAATATCGGAGATAAAAGAGGAACTACCAGAAAAACCAGAAGAGAAAAAGAAAAGATATCAAGAAGAAATTGGATTGAGTAAAGAATTAGCCGAACAGTTAAGCACCTCCACAAAAGCTCCTCTTTTCGAAGAGATATTGGAAAAATACAATGTTGACCCTACATTAGTTGCTTCCGTCCTTATCCAAAAATTATCACAACTTGAGAGTGAAAGCATACCGGTAGAAAATATCACGAAAAAAGACTTGAAAAAATCTTTTGAACTTGTAGAGAAGGATGAGATTTCGAAGGATGCTATCACTCAGCTACTGAAGGAGATAGGAAAAGGCGCCTCAGTAGGAGAAGCTGTGAAAACTCTCGGAATAAGCAAGATGGAAGAAGACGAAATTTCGGAGATAATTGGTAACGTAGTGGACAAAAAAGAAAGTCTGATTGAAGAAAAGGGAGAAAAAGCAGTAAACGCTTTGATGGGAGTAGCCATGAAGGAAATCGGTGGAAAAGCGGACGGAGAAAAAGTGCACGAACTGTTAGAAGAAAAAATTAAAGAAAAACTCTCCTGAATTTGCTAATCAATAACTTAGGTTGTTTAAGAATTTGCTTAATACCCTTTCGCAAAAAGCCGTTTATTACTTAAGCAACCCAGTTTCGTAGAGTGCATCGCGGAACGACTTCAATACTTCCCTGACCTCTTCCTTGCTTGGCGCATAAATTTGAACGTAGCCTGAGGGGAACAATAACAAATACTTTCCTTTACCCTCCTCATACTTTACCACATCTTTACCAGAGGTTCTTACCTTCCTAGCCTTGCTTACTCCACCCCACACCTTCTCAAGATTAATTTCTTGCCTAAGGGAAGAAACCGCGCGGACCGACTTGATCTCCGGCATATCGAATATGTTGAACAAACGAGGAATATCCATCGAAGGTGATTCGCCCTCTCTCATCTAAAACCCGAACTTAACTTTACTAATAGGAGACTAAAAGAATTAACCAATTAAAAGCCAATTAAAGTCCTATGAATTCCAGATTAGCAGGTATATGAACTGGCGAAACAAATCCATTGCTGAAGAGAACGATGCCCATAACGAAAAGCCTACTGGAATTCGGATTCTTCTAAACGATACTCTTTTAAATCTTCCAGATTCCTCTCCCTAGGTGCAGATAAATACCCCACGGACACAAACAGAATCGAAACCCAAATTAGGTTAATAAGCCAATCCATAAAGAAACACCTCTAAAGTATATTTTTTTAACATTTAGACAGTACTAAAGGAATATAAAAAACCAGATATTTTCCTTGAAGGTATCTAATACTAATATGTACTTTATGCTTTTATCATTTACGTTTAAATAAAAATTTAATGTAATAAAGTAAATATCAGGTCATTATAAGCAAATAAACGCTGGCACAGACAAAAAAATAAAAAAAAGCTAAATAAAGACTTTAATTTGAAAACTAAAACCCATTGAATCTATTTCAAGAAATTCGACAAACAAAGGAGAAAGTTCAAAAAAGATTCGACAAACCAACAAGTACCAAAGGATTCAGACACGGGAAACTAGTAATGACTTCC
Organism: Hadarchaeota archaeon (SeqCode); assembly: GCA_964434275.1. Classification (GTDB taxonomy): domain Archaea; phylum Hadarchaeota; class Hadarchaeia; order Hadarchaeales; family JAGGTB01; genus CAYLJV01. Next base: position 3,104 of record CAYSUV010000020.1, read on the forward strand.
ATATATAAAATCTTCCAGAAAAAGGAAGAAAAAAAATAAAAAAGGAAAAGATGGAAAACCTATCAAAGTTTACTTAGCGGCCAGACGAATATCTGTGTCTCGAACGGTCTTACGACCAGCGTGAGACGCTAATTCCGAAGCTTCGCTAGCTATGTCTAAAGCGTACTCTTCAAGTACTTCGGCTAGTTCTCTGGCAGCACTTTCACTAACTCTTCTAGCTCCGGCTTTTCTTATAATACGATCCACGGCCGCAATTGGTAATTCAGTCATTTTTTCGCCTCCTTTTCTTATTTTAAGTTTGACTACTTATTAGATTTCTTATTGAAACAATGTTTTTAAAATCTTCCCTTAAGAACAGTTTAAAAAGCAAAATCTTAACGAAAGCTCCACTAAAAAAGCCTCGCCGGAATACTGGCAAAAATTTTTCGCCTACCAACACTGGCAAAAACTAGGCAAAAGAAGGAAAAACAGTTAAACCCTCAAAACAAAATCCACGGAGGTGGAAGAATTGCCATGTAAAATCATAGCCGGTGGACAGTGGGGCGATGAAGGAAAAGGGAAGATCTCCTCATTCATTGCACTAAAAGACAAACCCACAAAAGTCGGAAGAAGCGGAGTAGGACCTAACGCCGGACACACCGTCAAATGGGAAGGAGACGAGTACGGACTAAGAGAAATTTCTTGCGGCTTCGTGCAAAAAAAAAGCTGAAGTCCTTATTGGCCCAGGAGTTCTGATAAATCCAGAAGTATTTCTAGATGAAGTCGAGAAAACAGGTATCGGAGACAGAGTAGGAATAGACCCAAAATGTCCAATAATTGAAGAGAAACATATTGAAAAGGATAAAGGATCCGATCATTTGAAAAGCGAAATCGGAACCACAGGAACAGGGTGCGGGCCCGCCAACGCTGAAAGAGCAAATAGATCAATCAAACTAGCTGAAGAAATCAACGAACTTGAAGAATACATTACAGATGTTCCAAGCAAGGTAAATACCGCTATAGAAAATGGAGAGGAAGTACTCATAGAAGGATCACAAGGATTTGGACTCTCGCTATATTTCGGAACATACCCATATGTAACGAGCAAAGATGTAACAGCCAGTTCACTAGCTGCAGATGTGGGAGTCGGACCCACAAATATCGACGAAGTTATCCTAGTCCTCAAAGCTTACATTAGCAGAGTAGGTTCCGGACCGTTCCCAACAGAAATCTCTCACGAAGAAGCAGAAAAAAGAGGGATAGCAGAATACGCAACCGTAACAGGAAGAAAAAGAAGAATAGGAGAATTCGATTTCGAACTCGCAAAAAGATCCGCAAGGATAAACAGTGCCACACAACTCGCGATCACAAATGTGGATAGATTATTCGAAGGTAACGACAAAATAAAACAATATGAAGAACTCACAGAAGAAGCTCAAAACTTTATCGGAAAAGTAGAAAAAAAACTAGACATCCCCGTCACACTAGTCTCAACCGGACCAGACACAAAAGACACAATTGATCTTAGGCCTGAAAAATTATAATGATACAAATTTGAGGCTCCAAATCAACCAAGTATCATTTAAAAATAGCTAACATTAAGAATTAGGTAGGGTGAAATATCTTTGACAGTTTATATAGGAGAATGTCCGTTAGGAATTTTTGCATTTGACGATGATATGAACATTATAAAATCAGAAATATTTCCAGAGGATACTAGAGAAATAGCCGATAGAATGTACCAGATTCAGCAAGGTGAACTTACTAACGAACATACTAACATTATTGAAAATCTCACAAAGCAAGATTACAACGAATTTTCAATCGAATCAAGCAAGTTCGCATCAAAACTGAAAGATAACTTCAAGGACGTGACTTTCGAGGTAGAAATACCAAACCCTGCAAACGAAATATTAAGAAAATCCATAAGGGAAATCGCAGAAGATTTCGACTTTCATAATGCCCACAAATTACTCAGAGACGTTAATATCCTGATGACGCGCGAAGCGCTCAAAAGAGAAGCATCGGAAAGAGATAAGATAATAATAGAAACCATAGATATAATCGATGAACTTGATGAAACAATAAACACACTCTATGGCAGAATAAGAGAATGGTATGGGATTCACTTTCCTGAACTCGACAGACACATTTCTGAATATGTCGAATACTTTAACCTCATACTAGAACTCGGACGAAAAGAGAATTTCACACAAGAAAAAATGATCGAATTAGGACTTTCGGAAGAAAAAGCTAAAAAAATCGAAAAAGACTCAAAAGATTCAATCGGAGCGGAATTTGACGAAATCGACATAGAAGCAATACAGAAAAATGTTGAAAAAATACTCGGACTTCAAGAAGCTAGAGAAGAAAACGCAGATTATCTAGAAGGTATTATGGACCAAGTCGCTCCAAATATTAAAACTCTTGTTGGAAGTCTAATCGGTGCAAGACTAATATCCCTCGCCGGTGGTCTTGAAGACTTAGCTAAAATGCCCTCCAGCACTATACAAGTGCTAGGAGCAGAAAAAGCTTTATTTCGCTCACTGAACAAGGGAGCAAAACCCCCGAAACATGGAGTAATTTTTCAATATCCAGAAATTCGAGGAGCTCCTGAAAACAAAAGAGGAAAAATAGCGAGAGCTCTCGCCGGAAAACTTGCAATAGCCGCTAGAGTAGACGCAATGTCAGGTAAATTCGTTGGGGATGAACTAAAAGAAGAAGTAGAAGAAAGAATCAAATCAGTCAAGAAAGAATAAAGGTGTATTGATTATGAGAGTAGAAGAACATGAAGAATTTGAAGGGGTGTATTGGGTCGAGTTTGAAGAAGGTAAAAAAAATCTAGCTACGAAAAACCTTTCCCCTGGAAATCAAGTTTACGACGAAAAACTTGTTGAATATAGAGGAGACGAGTATCGAATATGGAATCCATATCGTAGTAAACTAGGGGCTGGAATTTTGCGAAATATAGAATACTTCCCGATATCAAAAGGAGATAAAGTACTATACCTAGGAGCTGCTAGCGGGACAACGGCAAGTCACATCTCAGACATAGTTGGAGAAAAAGGAATGCTTTATTGCATTGAAATCTCTTCCCGCCCTCTACGGGACTTGCTAGTCACCTGTGAACAAAGACCAAATATGGCGCCGATTTTATCCGATGCTCAAAAAATCGAGAAATATCGCGCGACTGTAGAAGAAGTAGACCTAGTCTACCAAGATGTTGCGCATCCTGAACAGACTAATATCGCTTTAGAAAATATGAAAACTTTTCTCAAGGACGAAGGTTTTGCCATTATCTCACTGAAAGCCAGAAGTATCGACGTAACTAAAGAGCCGAGAGAGATTTTTAGAAACGAGATGGAAAAACTAGAAGAGAAGATGGAGATAGTTGATTCCAAATTATTAGATCCTTATGAAGAAGATCACGCGATGGTTTTGCTGAAAAACATATCATAAAAATTCTTAGTGCTTATCTTGATTCTAAAGCAATGAAGAAAGATTAGTATTTTTCAAATTCACCTGCAAAAAATTATCAACAGGAAAATAGAGGAAAGCTGAGAATGTCTCATGTCTTTACCGACTAGATAATATCCTAGATAAATAAACACTATTTCGAAAATATCTTACTTCACTATCCCGTTTATATAGTTTCTACGATTTCCAAGAATCGTGAGAAATTTTTTGTTCCCTCAAGAGCCTGTAATAATGGGATTCTGATTTATGAATAATAAAAATAGAGAGGGAGGTCTCATTTGCCCTCGCTGTAAATCAGATAACGTCAAAAAAGCCACTCCAATATATCCTGGATGGTGGATGAATGGCATTTACTATTCCTCACCCAGAATAGTATGCTTGAATTGTAAATACGAATTTGGAGCTGAAGCTGAAGTTATATGGGAAAAAGGAGAGAAGGACGAAAAAGAGTTTGAGAGCATAAAGAAAAAGATAATTATAGAGGAGGCTGGAGGAGAAAGGAAAGAATTCACAAACATTTGGTTTGCAAGAATAATAATACTAATATACGCTTCAGAATTTCTCCTTCCACTACTTAGTCTCCTAATCTATCTTTATATCAGAACTCTATAAAATAGCGTTTTGAAAACTCACCAGAAAAAATAAAATTTGAGTTTGGTTATCAATAGTTTCAATTATTAACTTTCTCTACCAACTTATCCGTTTTTAGAGAAATATTCCAAGATACATTACTAATAACTCAGCGAAAAAGTATTCAAAAACTTGGAGTTAAAGATTCATGTGGTAGTTACTTCGCAACCATCTTCTGTGACTATCATAGTGTGTTCAGCTTGAGCGACTAGTCCATCTTCAACTTCCTTCAAGACATAATAAGGACGTAATGCTTCTGAAGCTATTAATTCTCGAAGAGTCATTTGCAAGCGTATTCTCGACAAATCTTCAGTCAGCCATCTTTCCGCAAATGGTAAACCCTTATAATTTCTCCTTATCTTTCGAAGCGTTTGTTGAGCCATCCTTCCCGAAACAGAACCGCCTTCTTTGGCTCTGAAAATGTAGACCTCTCGTGTCTCTTCAACTTCACCCTCTCCGTCAGTTATGAACGGTTCCAGTGCAACGACCTCTCCTTCCTCCAACTCAATCTCTGAATCCTCTTCTACATTAGGTATTGATATACCCCCATGAAGAGACCATTGTTCTAAATTGTGTCCTGTAAGATTGCTTATTGGTTTATAGCCTCGTTCTTCAGCTGCTTCTTCTATGGTTTTTCCTATTTCGCCGATGTTAACCCCAGGTTCGATCTTGTCGATAGCTTCTTCCAAAACTTCTTCAACAGCTTCAACCATATCTCGCTTTTTCTTCACCAAAGCTTCTTCTTCATTCTCTTCCTCTTCTTCGACTTCTTGCTCATCTTCTCCCGTTTCTTCTTTAATCTCTTCTTCCGCCTCATTTTCTCCTTCCGCTTCTTCCTGTTCTTCCGACTCTTCTTCCGCAAAAACGGTTGTAGCCATATCTCCTATATATCCCTTAACATGGACCCCGATATCTATTTTAACTAAATCTCCGTCTTCTACCACAGTATCATCTCCATCCGGAGGACTATAATGAGCTGCCTTCTCATTTATAGAAACATTACATGGAAAAGCTGGTCTAGCTCCCTTCTCCTCAATCTTTTCCTCTACTTTTTCAGCTATATCGAGTAGTTTTGCTCCGGGTTCAACCATATCCCTTGCTTCTTCCATAATTCCGGAGAGAATTTCACCAGCTTCTCGATACTTTTCTATTTCTTCTTCACCTAATTTTTCTGACATCGGTCTCTCTTTACTCCCGGCTTTGATAAAAATATATGGTTCTAGAGTCTTTCAACCGATTAAGATTAAAATCTTTAATACTAACTTTTTTTGGACTTATGGAAGAAGAAAAATCCTTTCTTACAAAAGAACAACTACAAGTTCTAAAACTCCGAGAAAAAGGTATGACGCAAACTGAGATAGCGAAAAAATTTGGAACTTCAAGATCAAATATATATTCTATAGAAAAAAGAGCCAAAAGAAACATAGAACGAGCAAGAAAAACACTAGAATTATCAAAGAAAATAAGATCACCAGTCGTTGTAAAAATAGGTATCAACGAAGACATCATAAACGGTGTGGGGAAATTTTTTTCTAAGGCCGACGAGGCTGGTATTCATGTTTCTGCTGATACTCCCGAACTCATCTCGAAAATTAGGGAAGAAGTAGGAAATAGGTTAGAGGGTCGTCGGGCTATTGAAGGTATTGAACTTTGCCTTACCTCGGATGGTAAAGTGTTTATTTCTTAGTTTTTAGTTGCCGAAGGATCCTAGTTTTGTTTGTTTGGTCTCCTCATATCGTAATTCTTCTTCGTTGTATCCTAAGACTTCCATTACTCTCATGACTGCGGGTAAAATTTGATTATTGTTATAGTATTCGGGATCGTAATCTTTTCCTTCAAACTGGGAAACAGGTATTGCTCTATCCCCTATCTTCCCAGATCCTTTTTCAACAATATAGCGAATAGTCATCCCTGGCTCTATCTCTTTTCCCTCTGACCTCAATCTTTTTGCAGCAGCCACATGAGGACCTACCGATTCGTATTCTTCAATCGGTTTTTTGAGTCGGGTGTGTATTACTAAATTTTCTAAATCAACATTTTCTTGCTGAACTTTTTTAGTAACCTCTTGAACTATTTCTGCAGCTTTTTCCGGAGAACCATCATGAAGAACCGCTTTTAAAACTTCTTCTTGAGTTCTCTTTGCAAGCGCCGCCCAATCTCTCCTAACGAATTCTAAAACCTTAACCTCCATTTTTCCCTCTTCGCTAACCATCGCATATCTCTTTTTCGAAACAAACACTCCTCGTTTATAGAAACCCTCCAGTTCTAACTCCATCATCCCTGGCATTTCACTGTTAATCTTTTGTAAAAACTCTTGAACATCTTCTCCTCCCTTATCCCCCATCTTGCATAGTAAACTGTCCGTATCACCATAAACTACATCAAAACCTTCTTCCTCCGCCTTCTCTATCGTGTTCTTTATATAGTAACGGCCGAAACTAGTGACGCTTTCCGCACATTCCTGAGAGTACCATCTGGCTCTGGAGTATCCTAACATGCCGTAAAAAGAGTTCGCTATTATTTTTAGAGCCCATTGACTATTGTAAACTGATTGGTATTCTCTCGTTCCCTCGTCAAGTTTTTTCATTTTTTCTTTTAAATCAGCTCGCTCTTCTACGAGCGTCCTCAAAGTTTCGGGAATGAATCCTTTCTCTTTCTGGCAATATTCGTATTCAAGATTAGTAGCGTTTACCGCTTCTTCCGAGGAACGACAATCGCAGTTAATAGTTGCAGGATCTATGTTGTGTGTGAC
>CAYSUV010000021.1:0-9872 GCA_964434275.1 Hadarchaeota archaeon (SeqCode)
TAGCTATAGGTGTACCCAAAGTCTTTCCTTGAAAGACTCCAGACAATATTTTAACTTGATCCTTTTCTTCTCTTGATGTTTCAACATCACTTTTCCCTGGCTTCCGCCTGTCTAGCTCATTCTGAATCTCTTCTCTATCTAAAGGAACGCCAGCAGGAACACCATCAACTACCACTCCAACAGTTTTTCCGTGACTCTCACCCCAAGTAGAAACCTTAAAAATTTTACCGTACGTATTTCCACCCATTCTTTTCCCTCTCTTGACTTCTCATATTTGGACTATAAAATCTTTCAATTAAATAAAAACACTTTTTCGAAGAATTAACCAACTGAAACCATTAATTAGCCTAGGGAGGGTCTATAATTTATAATCTACCTATCTATCTTTGTTAATGAAGACCTTTTGAAAATAATAAGGAGTTGTACACTGAGGTTCTAAAAATGAAGCGTGACTTAATTTTTCCTATAACAAGTTTAATCACGATTGCCGTAATCGGCACTCTTGGGTTTCACTATATCGAAGATGTTGGCCTATCAAAATCTTTGTACTGGACAATAGTAACAATCACGACTGTAGGTTACGGGGACATAACACCTCAAACCGAATTGGGTAGGATTTTTGCTATTGTGTTAATGATTGTCGGAATCGGTTCTATACTTTATATTTTAACAGCCATCGGGAGAAATATAATAGAAGGGAGAATATGGGAGATTTTCACTATGAGTGAAAAAGAGGAAGACGTACAAAAATTAGAGAATCATCTAATAGTTTGCGGTTACGGAGACATCGGCAGAACTATCACACAACAACTCCAACTCGGGAAGGAAGACGTAGTAATAATCGATGAAAATGCAGACGCTCTTAGAGAAGAAGCAACTGACCTTCCTTATATCGTAGGAGATGGAACTAAAGAAGAAGTTTTAGAAACCGCCAAAATAGACACAGCTAGAGGACTGTTTGCAGCACTCCCCTCAGGATCCGACAATATCTTACTAACGCTCAGCGCAAAAGATCTAAACCCGAAAATAAGAATAGTTGCAAAAGCCGACTCAAACGAAGGGGCTAAACATTTGAGAAGAGCAGGAGCAGAAGCTGTAGTACTCCCTGAACAAGAAGGCGGAATCCGAATGGCCAGATCTTTTCTTCATCCTGAAGTCACCAGCCTTTACGATCACTTGCTAAAAGGTGATGTAGGAAGAGCAGGAGCGGTAAACATAGAGGCAGAGAGTAAACTCAAAGGAAAAACAATCAAAGAATCCAAAATAAAAAGCGAAATCGGGGTTTCAGTAATTGGAATAAAACGAGGGGAGGAGATAATTACAAACCCTAAAATCGGGGAAAAAATAAGAGAAAACGACATCCTCATCGTAATGGGGACCCTTTCTCAAATAAGAAAGCTAAAAAACTGGGCAAGTCCAGAAGAACAATAACTAATCCTCTTCACTCTCAACACTAGCTCCAATTTTTTGAATATCTTTCACAAAACCGGGATAAGAAATATTAACACTCTCGGCATTGCTAATCTTCACCTGCCCTTCAGCGAAAAGTCCTGCTATTGTTAAAGCCATCGCCGTTCGATGATCTCCGTAAGAGTTTACCTCACCCCCAGAGATTTTACCATTTCCCCTGATTTTGAGGCCGTCTTCTTTTTCTTCTATTTCGACTCCTAGTTTTCCCAGCTCTGTAGTTAGAGCTTTGAGCCGATCTACTTCTTTGTATCTCAGGTGTTTTACATTGTATAATCGCGTTGTTTCCTCACTCATCGCTCCTAGAACAGTTAAGATTGGAACTAGGTCCGGATTATTCGAACAATCGGCATCGATTCCATTTAATTTTTCTTTGCCGACAGCTTTTACATGACTCTCACCCACTTCAACCTCCGCTCCGAATTCTTTCAATAAATTTATAATTCTCTTATCCCCCTGAACATCGTCGGGATCCAAATTAGTGACTTTCACTCCTCTATCGGACATAGCCCCAGCAGCTAAAATAAAAGCCGCAGAAGAAAAATCTCCAGGGACTGTACAATCTATCGATTCAAACACTTGCTCTCCAGGTATTTTATAACTCATCAAAGAAGAACTTGCCTGCACATCAGCAGAAGCTAACCGCAGAGTTTCTAAAGTAATCCTAACATAAGGCTTCGATTTCAAACCTTCTTCAACCTCCAAATCAACACCAACCTGAGAATAAGGAGAAGCAAATAACAAAGCAGAAATAAACTGCGAACTAACAGACCCAGTAATTATGGTTTCTCCACCTACCAAACCACCCCCAACCACTACCGGAGGCCTACCCTTGTTCCCCTTACATTCAGCGTTGCTCCCTAAATCGTTTAGAGAATTTATCAACGGCCCCATTGGACGTTTTAATATTGACTGGTCTCCGGTAAGTTGTATTTTTTTAGAAGATAAAGTGGAAATAGCAGACATCAACCTGAGAGTTGTCCCTGAATTTCCTACATTTATCTTATTAGATTTAGGATCAAGTTCTCCACCTGTTCCAATTATTTTTACCCCTGGTTCAGTAACTTCAACTTCTCCGCCTAGAATCTTTACCGCTTCTAGAGTTGATTCCGTATCCAGACTCAGTAAAGGATTTCTAATTTTACTTACACCATCCGCCAGCAAACCAATCGAAAAAAACCTATGAGTATAACTCTTAGAAGGTTTAGCAATAACCTCTCCTTCAACCTCCGACGGATTTACAGTCAATTCAGACAATTTTACACCTCTTTCCAACCATTGAGTTAAGAACTTCACTATCAAATAACTTTTAATTATAAAAAGGGTAAGTATGGTGAGGGTGTAGATTTGTCCGAAATTGGAAAAAAAGTTCGAATGGAACGCATAATGAATAGAGAAACAGAACGAACCGTCATCGTACCAATGGACCACGGAATAACAAAAGGCCCGATCGAAGGTTTGAAAAATATGCGGGGAGCTGTTAACAAAGTAGCCGAAGGAGGAGCTAACGCAGTACTATTGCACAAAGGAGTAGTACAAGCCGGACATCGAGGATACGGAAGAGACATCGGCCTAGTAATCCATCTATCTGCAAGCACTAACCTAGGTCCAGATCCTAACAATAAAGTTCCCGTTGCTAGCGTGAAAGAAGCAGTCAAGCTAAGTGCCGACGCAGTTTCAATACATGTTAATGTCGGAGCGGAAAACGAAGCAGACCAGCTTAAAGTAATGGGTCAAGTCGCAGAATCTTGCGAAGAATGGGGCATGCCACTAATAGCTATGATGTATCCTAGGGGTGAAAAAGTAGAAAACGAGTACGAAGCCGAAGTAGTAGCACACGCAGCCCGAGTGGGAGCGGAACTAGGAGCAGATATTATAAAAACCAACTTTACAGAAACCGTTTCCTCATTCCACGATGTCACAAAAGGTTGTACCGTACCTGTAATCATCGCAGGCGGACCTAAAGTCGAATCAGACGAAGAAATACTCGAAATGGTGTCAAACTCGATCCGCGCAGGCGGCGCAGGCGTATCAATAGGCCGGAACGTATTCCAGCACGACAATCCGAGCGGAATGGTCAAAGCTCTCTCAAAGATAGTACACGAAGGAGCCACAGTCGAAGAAGCCATAGAAGAACTGTGAGAAGGCGGTGTATCTTTGCAAAAAAGCCTCTGGTTGAAGGCCGACTGGTCTGAGGATTGGGAAGACAGGAAAGAATTTATCACCTCTGGATTAGAAGCCGGGTTCGATGCTGTTGCTGTGCCTTCGGAAAATTTGGATGAGACTAAAACTCTAGGAAACATAAGCACTATTTCCGATTCCAAAGATGCGGATCTTCTTTTATTTAAAATTCGTAAAAAAGAGGAAGTGGAGGATGTTATTTCCCGTGTTAAAGAAGAAGATGAAAAAGAAACAGTAGTCTTAATTGAGATTTCTGGAAAAAAAATGGAAAAGGCGGCGGTAAAAGCGGGTAAATTTGCCGATTATCTTATCATGATTACTAAAGATTGGAAAGTTATTCCTCTAGAAAACCTAATAGCGGAGGTACAAGATTCCAAAGCCCAAATCATAGCAGGAGTGAAAAACGCAGAAGAAGCTAAAACAGCATTAGAGACAATGGAAGTCGGAGCAGACGGAATTTTTCTAAACCCTAGAGAAGAAGGAATGGGTGAAATCAAAAAAATTAGTCAAACTCTTGAAAAAATCGGAGGGGAGAGATTCGAACTTGTTCCCAGCGAAATCACAAAAATAGAACCTGCTGGAATGGGAGACCGAGTATGCGTAGACAGCACTTCGCTGATGAAAATAGGCGAAGGGATGCTTGTGGGAAGCCAATCAAACGGGTTATTCCTCATACACTCTGAAACTCTCGAGAGCGAATACGTCGAATCAAGACCTTTCAGAGTTAACGCAGGTGCAGTTCATGCATATATTCAAATTCCGGGCGGAAGAACAAAATACCTCTCAGAACTTGAAAGTGGAGACGAAGTCCTAGTAGTACACGCAGAACGGGAAGCAAGCACAGCTATCGGTGGTCGAGTAAAAATAGAGCGAAGACCTATGTTACTAATAGAAGCGGAACACGAAGGTCGAAAATATAAAACTCTATTACAAAATGCAGAGACTATCAACCTCGTAAGCAAAGACGGAGACCCTATCTCTATTTCTGATTTGGAAGTCGGGGATGAAATTCTTTTATACCCTCAAGAGGGAGGGCGTCATTTCGGAGCTCAAGTGGATGAAACGCTTTTAGAGAGATGATTTCGTGGTTCAAGTTGGAAAACACGAAATCGCCGCTCCAGCTATTTGCGCTTCTTTGATAGGGGAAAAAGTCGTCGAATTAAAAAATGGTTTGAGTAAGGCTTTGGAAAAAGATTCAGATATTGTCGAGTTTCGTCTCGATAAGTTAGAGGGTTTTTCAGATTTTGATAGTTTACTTGATATAAACATACCCTCGATTGTAACAAATCGTTCGAAAGAAGAAGGTGGGTATTTCGAAGGAACTGAAAAAGAAAGAGTTGGAAAGCTTATCAATGCACTTGAAAAAGGAGCGTCTTGTGTTGATATTGAGCTTTCCTCTTCAGACAAACAAATTAATGAAGTAATAGAAAAAGCTGAAAATCTTGAGAAAAGCGTAATCCTATCCTATCATAATTTTGACGGGATGCCTTCTATAGAAGAACTCCAAGAAAAAGTTAGAGAGATGAACGATTATAATTGTGATTTTTGCAAGATAATCGGTTTTTCAAATAATTATAAGGATTCGATAAACATGTTAAAATTCCTAATCCGGAATTCAGAAACAAAAAATAATGGCGAAATAATCGCTTTTGCGATGGGTGAAAAAGGAGAATTCACCCGTGTGACAGCTCCTCTAGTTGGATCGCCGATTACTTACGCTTCAATTGAAATAGAAACAGCTCCGGGACAATTAAACCTCTCAACCGTAAAGGAAATTCTAGAGAAATATAGAGATTAAGAACAGCAACAGAAGATACCCAATTTATAAGGATATAGTAATCAAACAATTTTTGTACCATACTGAACAGGTGAAATCATTATGATATCTGGAAAAACCAAGGTTGTAGGATTGATAGGAAACCCGGTTGAACACAGTATCTCCCCCCTTATACATAACTCCGCTTTTCGAAAATCCAATCTCGATTATGTTTACGTAGCACATAAGGTAGCAGAAGAGCATATTGAAGAAGCCACCAACGGGATAAAAGCATTGGAAATCGAAGGTGTCAACGTTACAATTCCTCACAAAACAACAGTAATTAGACACATTGATTCAATCCAAGAGACTGCAAATAAGATAGGCGCTGTGAACACAATAAAAAGAGAAGGAAAACAGTTGAAAGGTTTCAACACTGACGGTATAGGTGTTTTAAAATCTTTAAAGAAAGAAGTCGGTGAAATAGGCGATGCAAAAATTCTCTTACTGGGAGCAGGAGGCGCTGCAAGAGCGATAGGTTTTACACTGGCAGATGAAGGCGCTAACCTGACTATTTCCAATCGGACCGATAAAAAATCGGAAAAACTTGCTTCAGAAATCAGAAAAAAAACTTCCTCTGAAATAAAACATATCCCTCAAAAGAAAAAAGAACTTGAGAAAGAAATCCAAAATTCCGAAATTATAATTAACTCTACTTCAGTCGGAATGTTCCCTAATGAAAAAGAAACATTGATAGAATCGGAAAGTTTGCATGAAAATCTAACTGTCATGGACATAGTTTACAATCCCCCTAAAACCCAACTTTTGAAAGAAGCAGAAAAAGCAGGCGCTAAAACAATCTCCGGACTAGGTATGCTAGTCAATCAAGGAGCAGCTTCGTTTGAAATCTGGACTGGAAAAGACGCTCCAGTTAACGCTATGTGGGAAGCCGCAGAAGAAGCTTTGAAGGAGAGATAGTATGAATATTGCAATTATAGGAGCCGGATCAATGGGTAAATGGTTTGCAAAATTCTGTAAAGATAGAGGATGGAAAGTTACTATAACAGACAAAAATTATGATAAGGCTAGCAAAGTTGCTGAAGACCTAAGCGTTGAAACTAGCAAAAATAATAAGGGAGCTGCTAAAGACTCCGACATAATCATAATTTCGGTTCCTATCAAAAATACACCACTTGTGATTAGAGAGATGGAAGGCATCCTCAACGACGATTCTTTATTATTAGACATAGCCTCGGTAAAAGAAGCCGCTGTCGACACTATGAAAGAAATAGATGTAGAATCAGAACTCGCTTCAATACATCCTTTGTTCGGACCAGGAGCAAAAAATTTAGAAGGTTTGAATATTGCGTCCGTTCCTGTCAGACCTGGGGAGAAATATGAAAGTTTTAAGAAAGTCTTTTCTGACTTAGGAGCTCAGGTAATTGAATTAGACGCGGAAGAACATGACAAAATTATGTCAGTGACCCAATCCCTTACACATTTCATATTATTGACTTTTCTATCAGCTCTTGACTCTATGTCAGAGCAGGAAAAAGCTAAAAATTTATCTACACCAATGTTTCAAAGGTTGTTAAACCTCTCAAAAGCGTTTTTGAGCGAAGATCCCAAAGTTTGTGGAGATATTCAAACTGAGAACAGATACGCACACATGGCTCGAAGCACAACTAGAGAAGCTTGCCGCTCACTCGATACTGCTTTGAAAGTTGAGAACATTGGAGTTATCGAAGATATTTTCGAAAAAGCCATTAAAAATATTGAACCTGAAGAAATCGAATCCACCTATAAAGAACTATACAAAGACAAAGGAGGATAAAATGAAAGTAGGAATTATCGGACCTAGAGGAACTTATTCAGAAATTGCTGCAAGGACCCACTTCGAGAAAGAGGACATCGAAATTTTTCCTTTCCCTCTAATAACAGATGTAGCTGAAGCAGTTGAAGACGGAGAAGTTGATGCCGGAGTAGTCCCAGTTGAAAGCCTTAGAGAAGGTTCTGTCGGAGAAACTTTGGACGCTTTAGCTTGGTTGGACGTTAAGGTTCAAGCTGAGATTGTTTTGACAATTACCCACCATTTGCTAGGTCCAGAAGAAGCCGAGTTTGAAGGAATCAAACAAGTTCTCTCTCATCCTCAAGCGCTCGCTCAATGTAGAAAAACTCTTAGAGAAGAACTCCCAGAAGCAGAACTGATCAGCGTGAAAAGTACAGCTAAAGCCGCGAAACAAGTCAGTAAAGATAGAAAACCTTACATGGCTGCTATTGGATCCAGAGGTTTAGCTGATCTGTATGATTTAAAAATAATCCGAGAAGACATCCAGAAGGGTAAAGAAGACGAAACAAGATTTTTTTGTTTAGGAAAAGAATACGGCGAACCAACAGGAGAAGATAAAACCTCCATCGTATTTTATACAAAAGAGGACAGGCCCGGTATATTGTTTGAAGTCCTTAGAGAGTTTGCGGAAAGAGATATCAACTTAACTAAAATCGAATCTAGGCCTTCAAAGGAGGCTTTGGGTGATTACTTATTTTTCGTTGATTTTGAAGGGCATAGAGATGATCCTTTGGTTGAAGAAGTTCTTGGAGTTTTGGAGTCGAAGGTTGCTACTTTGAAGATTATTGGTTCATACCCTAAGCGGTATTGAGGTTTCGAAAATGAAAGTTAGAAAAGAAATTGAAAAAAATCTTGAAATAAATGTTTCTGAAACGAAAAGCGGAATGATTCAATTCATCAAGAATAAAGTCGGAAAAGCCGGGGCTGAAGGAGCTGTGATAGGGCTTAGCGGGGGGCTCGACTCTTCTACCATAGCTTACCTAACGGTCAAAGCATTGGGGAAAGAAAAAGTCTTAGCAGTATTCATGCCAGAAAAAGGAGTAACTGAGGAAAAAGATTTCGAAGATGTAGAAAAAATAGTCAAAGATTTGAAAATAGACTCAAAAACTATACCAGTCAACTCTATCCTTAAGAAAATCAAGAATAAAGTCGGAGCTAGCGAAAAAGAACAAATGTCCCTGGCCAATATGAAAGCTCGGATAAGAATGTTGATACTCTACTATTTTGCTAACAAATTTAACTATTTAGTTGTAGGCACAAGCAACAAAAGTGAATACAAATGCGGCTACTTTACGAAATATGGTGACGGAGCATCTGATATAGATCCGATGGGTTCGATCTACAAAACAAATGTCAAAAAAATCGCAAAAGAGGTTGGAGTACCGAAAAGAATAATCAAAAAACAACCATCAGCAGGACTCTGGAAAGATCAAACAGACGAAAAAGAATTAGGGCTTTCATACGAAAAAATCGATAAAATCTACAAAGGTTTAGAAATGGGTTTCAGTGAAACAAAAATAGCAAAAGCTCTAGGGATAAAAAAATCCGAAGTTGAAAAATTTGAAAAAATGGAAAAGAATTCGCAACACAAACGAGAAGGGCCTGCGATATTAGATTTTTAGATTATTTATTTTTAGGTATTAGATCTTGACATATGCCTGCTGCTATTGTTTGCCCACCATGTCTGATTGCGAACCTTCCTAGCTGAGGGATCTCACTCGCTTTCTCCATAACCATAGGTTTGGAAGGTTTTACCCGAATTACTCCCGCTTCTCCTTTCTTGAGGAATTCTGGACTTTCTTCTAGAACTTTTCCTGTCTTGGAATCGACTTTCTGCTTTATTTCAACTACTTCCCCTGGTACGTGTGCTGATTGACAGTGAAATAACGGTGTGAACCCTGGTGTTATGTAGGTAGGGGATTCTAAAATTACGACCTTACCTGTAAATTCTTCCACTATCGTCGGTGAATCGTCAGGATGACCTGCAACATCTCCTCTTTGTATCTCATCTTTAGAAACTCCACGAACATTAAAACCTATATTGTCACCAGGTTCCGCTTTATCTATTTCTTCATGATGCATTTCTATCGACTTTACCTCACCCTTCACGTTAGGGGGATTGAAAACCAAATCATCACCATCTCTAAGAATTCCCGTTTCTATTCTCCCTATAGGAACTGTACCTACGCCAGTCACAGAATGGACATCTTGAATCGGAACCCTCAAAGGCTTATCCACAGGTTTCTTAGCCTCCTTCAAACCTTCAAGAGCTTCTAAAACCGTTAATCCATCATACCAATCAAGCTCATCGCTAGGCTCAGCAACATTTTCCCCGCGAAAAGCAGACGCGGGTATAATTGGGAAATCAGAAACATCGGCATAACCTATATTTTCAAGCAAGGGGATCAAATCTTCCTTCAAATCCTCAAAAACCCTTTGTTGATACTCTACCTTATCCATCTTGTTTATCACAATAACAAGTTGGCCCACACCGAGAGTGTATGCTAAAGCTGCGTGCTCCCGAGTTTGAGGCATTATCCCATCATCAGCCGCAACAACTAGAACAGCCGCATCAGCTTGACTAGCTCCAGTAATCATATTTTTGACAAAGTCCTGATG
>CAYSUV010000022.1:0-9764 GCA_964434275.1 Hadarchaeota archaeon (SeqCode)
CCAAATAACTAGACTGAACAAAAAGCTAGATGAAATAACGGTTTATTAGAGGAGCTAAAATGAATGTGTTCGTTTATTATTAATTATGGATATGCCTTTAATTAGCGAATTTTTCGTCTGGAGTATTAAAAAACAATAGAAGCACTTATTCAAAGTGGCGAATCAAATTGAACATTCTAATCATCTCGGATTTTTCAGAAAAAATAGGTGGTGCTGAAATCTATAACTATCAACTTAAGAAACTTCTGGAGGATAGAGGACACAGAGTTGACATGGCGGGCGGTAAGAAACCAAATAAATATTTTGATAGGTTGTTTGAAGAGGGAATTAAAAGCTACTTCAGCCCCTACTGGAAGAAAAAGATAAAAAACAAAATCGAAAAGTTAAAACCTGACATATTGTTCGTCCGAAAAACAGGGCAGAAGATATCTCCTTATTTTTTACCAGTAGCAAAGAGAAAAAATATTCACACAATAATGAAACCTACTTCCTTATATCAAATTGCTATTCGCCCATCCTGGGGGTTATCAACTTTTCTCTGGCCTAAAAAAATTTTCCACAACTGGTATCTTAAGGATTATGTTGATATCTTTATAGCTCCGTCTAAATTTATGGCTAGGACATTGAAAAAGAGTCTGGGAGTTTCGAAAGTGAAAACGATAAGAAATCCATTGCCTTGGAAAGTAACTAAAGAGCCAAATATTTCAAATCATGGAGGAAAGTTACTTTATGCCGGGCGTTTGAGCCAGGAAAAGGGGTTAAAATATTTGATAAAGAGTATAGCCATTCTTTCAGGAGATATAGAAAATATCTCTCTAGAGATAGCGGGTGAAGGCAGTTCATTTGAAAATTTATGTAAAATAAGCAAGAAGCTTGGAATCAAAAACAAAATTGATTTTCTCGGCAGGATTCCGCATAAGAAGCTAAAGGAGAAATATTATGAGGCAGACGTATTCTGCCTCCCGAGTATAACTACAGAGAATTCACCTCTAACCATCCCGGAAGCGATGAGCCAAGGTACGCCCGTCATCACAACTAATATTGGTGGACAGGCTGAATTAGTAAAAAATGGAGAAACGGGTTTTTTGGTGAATCCAAAAGATTCAGATGACTTAGCCGAGAAGCTCGAAACTTTACTAAAAAAAGAGAAAATTCGGAAGAAAATGTCGGAAAATTCGCTGGAATTCGCTAAACGTTTCTCTCCGGAAAAGCACGTCGATAATGTACTAAAAATATTCTATAGGATTTTGAGCTGATTTTATGGAAAGAACCATAATAACTACCAGCTGGGATGACGGTCACCCCCTTGATTTGAAACTTGCAAGATTATTAAAAGAATATGATATTCCTGCCACATTTTATATTCCTATAAAAAATCCCGGGAGGAAAGTATTGAAAAAAAAGTACATTCAGGAACTTTCTAAACACTTCGACATGGGTGGTCATACATATTCGCACGCTAATTTGGAAGAACTTGATCAAAAACGTGCTTACAGAGAAATAACCAGGGGGAAAAAAAGATTAGAAAAAATTATCGGAAAAACAGTGAAACCATTTTGTTATCCTAAAGGGAAATACAATAAAAATACAGTAAATTTGGTTAAAAAAGCTGGTTTTATAGGTGCCAGATCTGTTAGAAATTTAGAATACAAACCCGATTTTAAATATAGCATTGGAACTACTATTCACGTTGGAAAAAACGGTTTGACCCAGTTATTTAGCTTCTTGAAAAAATCTAAAAAGATGAAAAATACACCTCTTTTTCTCTACCTCTTGTCCAAAAAAGCTTATACCAAAAATTGGTTAAAATTAGCTTGCTATTCTTTAGAATTTGTATTGGAAAAAGGAGGTATATTCCACTTATGGGGTCATTCTTGGAAAAACTTAGAATTGGAAAATAATTGGAGAGAATTGGAAGTTTTTTTAAAAATTGTTAGAAAAAAGAGTTCAGAAAGAGAAGATATACTTCTCGTAAACAACTCCGAACTATTGGAATTGCTAGAATAAATTTTGATTTTGAGGAGAAAAAATGAAGGAACCGAAGATTAATGCAAAAGATTCTAGGATTATCGAACCTTTATTTAGGAAATTTCCATTTTTGAGAAAAGATTACATACTATTCTTGTCTAAAGCGATATCTAGGAATCAAAATAGCAGAAAGAAAAGCGTAAAGGTTATGTCAGAAGACTGGGACTATTTAATAGTTCTAGACGCATGTAGATACGATTACTTTGAAAAATATAACTTTTTAGACGGAGAATTACAGAAAAAAGTTTCTCTAGGTTGTAATACCAAAGAATGGGTAGAAAAAAACTTTACTGATAACTATCCTGATACAGTTGTCATATCAGCTAACTCGTGGCTTTCTAAACCCATGTTGAGTAACCTAATCGGTAGAAATCCCTTCTCATATTTAGAGAAGGTCTGGGACTACGGATGGAATCACAAATTGGGGACGGTACCTCCAAAGAAAGTGACAGATGCTACTTTGAAAACTGACAAAGAATTTCCAAATAAAAGAAAAATAATATTCTATCTTCAGCCTCATCATCCCTTTATCGGAAAAAAAAAGCTTGATTGGTTAGGAAAAAATTTCAAAGGAAAACACGGATGGACACATCATGTATGGAACGCTTTGAGAGAAGGTCAGCTTGAATTGGAGGAAGTGAAAGAGGCTTACAAGGAAAATCTAAATCTTGTTCTTAAAGAAATCGGAAAAATACTTCCGAATCTTCAAGGGAAAACGATTATTACCTCCGATCACGGAAATTGCTTTGGGGAATACTTTATATACGGACATCCGTCAGTAAATGTTAAACCTCTCCTCGAAGTGCCTTGGTTCGAAACTAAGTATTAAATCTTAATTGCGAATTGAAAAAAATTAACCGTGCTCAGCGGACCAAAAATAGACTTCTATGTTCTTCCTTCTAGTTTCTGTTTTTAAGTTCTCGCGAAGGTAATTCCTGAATTCAGGACTCACTCTATAATCATAACCGTTTAAAAAGACGAATCCTATTTCATGCTCCTTTTTTATTTTTCGAAACTCTTCCATGGATCCTACCACGGGGAGATTAGGATAAATCCCATCCATATACTTTGGTCTATCCCATCTTATCGCTAGAGTGTAGGGGATTAATCTATTATTTTTAGTATTGGTGTTTACTCTGGTATACCAATAGAGAAGGTTGTGACCTGGATGAATCAAGGGTATATTGTCGTTGGTGATTCGGTTTAGTGCGGGCTCTACAGCCTCCTGGTATCCAAACTTGAACCCGTCTAAGGGATATTCCCTCATTTCCCCTTTCATAGGTGAATCCCTCAACTCGTAGAAATCCGGGCGCACATCCTCTCTCGAATATTCTTCCCAAGGGGAAAAAAAGCCCGGAGACAAAATGACCACAGCACTTACTATAGCAACAAGTGCATATACCATAAGCTTTCTTCGGTCAACTGAAATAAATCTCCTTAAAATCAAAACCCCTTTCTTTATAAACAACACGATAAAGACCGATAGAAAAATCAAGAAAAAGGGATAGAACGGGGATGTATATCTAAAAAACAATACTTGTTTAGTGAAATAATTGCCAAAAGAGACAAGAATAAAGGGTAAGTAAAAAAGGATAACAGGAAGATAACCCCATCTCTTTTTGAAAAGGAATAAGGAACCACCCACGATTATTAACATTGTCAAAAAGGAACTGATAAAACCGAATTGGTACTGAGAATATTGAATAATCCATGCTTCAAACTGCGGAATCGGCTTCCAAACTAAAAGTGCTATGGAAAAAACCATTAAAAACAGGGCAATCAGTTTCCCTGCTAATAACTCCGTTTTATAATCCTTAAAAAGAAAATCAAGGATTACAAAAATGACGAAAGCCGAAAAAATAGACAAAGACAGTGAATGCAGGGAAAGTAAGAGGCCTAGGGAAAAACAAAATAAAAAAAGCCTCTTTCCCGTTCTTTCCTCCCTGTATCGAAGATACATAAATAGAGAAAGAAGGGTGAACATCACAAGCAGTATATAATCTCTTGGGAAAGTGGATACGCCGATAGACCATCCTGAAACAGTCATGAAGAAAGCAGACATTAGCCCGACCTTCTCGTTGAATATTCGTCCTCCCAGTTTATACATCAAGAGAATGGAGGTAAGCCCAAAAACTATGGCTGGAAGCCTAGCCGAAACATCAGTAACGCCAAACAACCCATAGGGAATTACCGTACTCAGAGAGTATAGAAATCCTCTATTAACAGACTCAGCTCCAACTATCACATTGAAATGAGAAAAAAATCCCTCTGCCCCTCCAAATACACCTTCTTGTGCTAATTTTGCCCCTATGTTTGGCATTAAAAACGTGTCTGATACGCAAGAGGCTAATCCCAATGATCTAAGCCTAACTAGGAAAGCTATAAAAATCAGCAATATCAAGACGGTGCTATTCCAGCTTAATATCTTTTTATAGGACTTAACTATAATATCTCGAACTCCGTTTCCTTCGTGTCTGAGAAATTTAATAAATCTAATGAAATAACTAAAAAAAGCTAAGACTAATACGGAGATTACTATGAGAGAGAATAAGCCGGAATAATTAATAGAACCAATAATATGTGAACTCATCGCTTGAAACTCTTCTCCTAAAAAAGTTTGGTTAAAAATTCGTGTTAAACCATGAGCAGCGTACTCATGAGTCAGAATTGAAAAAATAATAAATGCGAACGAGAATCCTTTAAGGATTCTTGACTTGGCAAAACATCCTTTTATTGACATTTCAAAACCTTCTTAATACTTTCCCGATTTCAATTCTTAATGTTTCTAGTGATTGCAGTACCTCCGCAAGTAAGTTTAATTTTTCCTTTTTGAATAGTTTGGAGAGGACTCATAGCTCGCCTTGACGAACTAATTCCTAATTTCGCCGAACACTGATTTAACCTTTCCCGAAACATTCGTCACTTTAAGTAGCAAGAATACCTAAAGACGAAATAATACATACCTTATGAGAGAAAGGGGGGCAAAAGTATTCTGAAAATCTTTCATTTACAAAAAACAAAAACTCGCCAAATAGAGAAATGTTAAAGATAAGGTTAGTATTAGGATTTAAACCCAAAAGTCTTTGAAGGTGACAGATTGCATGCCTAAAAAAAAAGAAGATTGGATAGCTGAAACTTTAAAGAGCGCTGGCCTTCTTGCTGGAGGTCATGCATTTGGCTTATCTATAGGATTTATTTCAAGAATTTTGATAATTAGGTATCTTTCTCAGGAGTATTTTGGGGTTTACTCTCTCGGGTTAGCATTGGTCAATATATTTGTTCTAATTTCTTGCCTCGGATTAACACAAGGAACAACCAGACAGATTTCTCACCACAAGGAAGCAGATAATTCAAAGGTTCCGATTCTAATGGGGTCTTCAATAATAATAGTAATTTGCTCCTCTATTGCTTCTTCTTTGGTTCTTTTTTTCTTTTCCGAGAAGATTGCAACAGTTTTTTTTCATGAACCTTCTCTCACTCAGCCATTGAGAATTTTTTCTTTTGCCGTGCCTTTGATTGCGTTGTTCAGAATCCTGATTTCCATTTTTAGAGGACATAGCAAAACAAAACCTAAACTATATTTCAAAATTATAAAGCATGTGGTTTTCCTATTAGGATTGACTTTTGTAGTAAGTTTGGCTTTGTCTATAGATTCAGTAGTATATGCATATCTTCTCTCTTATCTTGCTAGTTTAATCCTATTACTCTTCTATAGAAGATACAATACCACACTAAAATTCGAAATCAATTTGAATGGTAAAGTTTTAAAGAGTCTTTTGCTTTTTTCTCTTCCTCTTCTAATATCTTCTTTTCTGTGGCTCCTATTGAGTTGGACGGACACTATGCTAATAGGTTTCTACTTAACAAGTAGAGAGGTTGGACTGTATGAGGGGGCCTTTTCACTTGCTAGAAATATTCCACTATTTCTCGGTTTTGTAGGGTTTCTACATCTACCTTCGCTTTCTACTATGTATGGGAATAAAGAACTATCCAAAATGAGGGGGATCTACCAAACCCTAACCCGCTGGATTCTATACGGTTCAATCCCTCTATTTTTTGCTTTTCTTGTATTTCCTAGTTTTGTTTTGAAAACCCTTTTTGGAGTTGAATACGCAGCGGCTGAAAGTATTTTGAGAATTCTTTCAGTTGGGTTTATATTTCATACGATTGTTGGGAATAACTCATTAGCTCTGATCTCTCTAGGAGAAAGAAAAGTGGTTCTCACGGGGAATTTGATCGGATTTTGCTTTAATCTAGTCCTTAATGTTTTTCTTATCCCGTTTTTAGGCATCATAGGGGCTTCTATAGCTTCTATGATCTCCTATATAAGTTCAAATATATATGAATCGGGCTTATTGTACCAAAAGTCTAAAATAAACCCTTTTTCAAAATCTTATTTAAAATCTGTAATTATAATATTCGCAAATGTTCCTTTATTTTATCTATTAAAACGATTATTTAAAATTGATTTCTTGGTATTTGTTTTACTAAGCATATGCTATATTTTAGTCTGTTTAATATTATTACTCATTACAGATTGCTTTGGTGAGAATGAAAGAATATTTTTATCCAAAATTGAAGAAAGATTCGGGATAAATCTGGAAATCATAAAAAAATTTCTGTAAATAAGCTTCTTATCATTCATTTCCCCAAATCCTATCGGTTAAAGATTATATCTCTTCAATATTTTGAATAGTTTTTTTTATTCTTTCTTTTTCTATTTTTATCCGAAAATTTTTTTCGTCAATAAGTTTTTCTAAAGATTCTTTTAGTCTTTCTTTATCATTGATCATATTTTTTTCTTCTTGAGGGTCTTTTTCAATATTATATAGTTCCTTTTTTTGGTGGTGGCGGACACCGCACCATTTACAGGTCGGAAACCTAGATTCGCCAAGTAATCGAGAATATTTATAGTCCCCCAATATTACTCCAAAACGGCGGCCAAAACCTGTTCTATTACCGGTTAAACCAAAATAAATGACGCTATCCTTTTTTCTTTTCAACACACTTTCTTTTGTAAGTCTATTTCCATTAACATCTTGGATGTCTAAAAGGTCTAAAAGAGTGGGTAAGATATCAGCATGTTGCATTCTAACTTTTATCTTCTTACTTTTCCGATTTGGATGATAGATTAGTAAAGGAACTCTTAATACTGCTTGATGATGAGTGTGGTGGGCAAAAAAAGCATTTTTCTCTCCAAAACATTCCCCGTGATCAGAAGTTACGATTAAAATCGAATTTTCTAAAATATTATTTTCTTCTAAAAAATCAATTAATCGGCCTATTTGGTGATCCAAGTATTTGGCACAGGCGTGGTATTTTCCGACAACTTCATCAGTATAAGTAGTGTCCCCAGCATAAAGCTCGGTAAATCTTTTATGTTTTGGATGTCTACGCTCTATTACATTTCTCGTCTTTTTATTATACGAGGTTTCAGGCTTTTGAACCTCATAGTCAGTGGGGGGGAGGTAGGGGGTGTGGGTATCCCAAAAATGGAGGAAAAGAAAGAAAGGACTTTCTAACTTTGGGATTAAACTTTCCGAAATTTTGACAACCTCTTCAGCTTTGTATTTCCCCCCTCTCGTGAATCTGAGATTTTTTAAAAGCTTTGAGATTCTGAGATTTTTTAAAAACTTGTAGGGCACATATTTCCATAATCCTTTATAGAGGTAATTTTCCAAACTATTGGTAGTTTCGAGTGGATTAATATAATAATGATGGCCCATCTTGTGCCATCTTCCTAAAAGATCTACAGCACAATTGGTATACCCATTTTCCTTCAGGATATTCTGGAGAAAAAAATCTTTGCGTTTCTGACACATTTCACTTATATGCTTTGTCATGCTGGTTCCATGATTGAGAATACCGTGTTGCCAGGGAAGCAATCCTGTATATATAGTGGTTAAATTGGGATCAGTAGCAAAACCATTACAATAACAATCGGTGAACACCAAACTCTTTTTAGCAAGCCTAGTTAGATTTGGAGTTATAGATTGTCTTCTATTGCTAAAAATGTCAAGAAGATTTCTTCTAAAAGCATCTAAAACTATTAAAATGATATTCATCCCTTTCAAGCATTCACCCTCCGATTATATATCATCCCTTTAATTAGGAGTGATTATAATTAAGTATTTTAACCCGCCTATTTTCAGAATTCCTCAAGTAGGTGTAGAGCTTGGAAAAGGCTTTTTTCTTTTGGAAGATTTCCAAAACTAGAGTTTTACTAATAGTTAAATCTCTCCTATAGTCTAGAAACGGAATTGCTCTCTTTTAGTCAATTTATTTGTTTTGAGAAACTAATAATAGATTAATATCTTTGATATGTAGATTACAACTAAGGTTTTTTGAAGACTTTTCTTTGCGTCTTAACTGTGCATATTCTTCATGCCAAGAATTTTGATCGTAAATCGACTTTATCGAAATCCACAGAATAGTGTGAAATTCTTTGAGCCCAAGCCCAACATCGCATCCGGATTCTTCGTATCCAAAGAACACTCATTCTCAGAAAATGAATCGAGCATAGAAGAAAAACATGAGCTTTCGCCAAAGCCTGCGACTAAAAACTAAAACGAGTCCGCTATATCCGGCGCTGAGAAGGGTGGAACTCTTCTTGGATAACAGCCTAATATTCTCGGCCGAAGCTCTCATATATTATAGATAAATTATTAATTAAAAGAGAAAGGTTGATATGTTAGTAAAATTGAAGAGGGCTTTTTACAGGAACTATTGGGCGTTGCTTCAAAAATCAAGATACAGGGATTTTCTTTTTGAAAATTTTGCTAAATATATGAGTTATCCTATGGTTATTCATCTTGAATTAACAAATAACTGTAACCTGAACTGTGAAATGTGCGAAAGGAAGTATATCTGGGAAAAAAGAGGAAAGGGATACATGGAGTTTTCAATTTTCAAGAAAGTAATAGATGAAGCAGCGAACATGGGTATTCCATGGATACAGCTAAATAGGTTTGGTGAATCTACTCTGCACCCTAAGCTTCCCGAATTTATAAGTTATGCCAAAGCTTCCGACATTAAACATACATACTTAATATCTAATGGTACAGTCCTCACCGATAAATTATCTAGAAGAATTATTGATTCTGGCTTGGATCATATTGCTTTTTCATTCGACGGAGCTAAAAAATCTACCTACGAGTCAATTAGAAAAGGAGCAAATTATAATGAAGCCAAGAAAAATATTGAGAATTTTATAAAAATAAGAGATGAAAGGGGAAAAACTAAGCCTATCATACAACTGAATTCTATATTAACTAAAAAGACCGAGAATGAAATCGGAAATGTTATTGATATGTGGGAGGAACAAGTGGATAGTATTAACATACAAAATTTTAAGAAAAAATACAAAGTACCGAATCTGTCCAGTAGGAAAAAAAGAAAAGCAAGAAAAAGAGTATGCAAATCCCCTGCCAAAAAACTAATTGTGTTTTGGGATGGAGCAGTCGTTCCATGTTGCTATGACTCATTCGGTCATCTTGCAGTGGGTGATGTAAAAAAATCGTCAATAGAAGAAATTTGGAAAGGAGATAAAATAAATCATATTCGACAGAAACTATATCACAAAGATCTCAAAGAGTTATTTTGTAAAGAATGTGATATGGCTTGGAAATAGTAAACTACTAAAGACAGTTTCCAGGATAAAACTAGCAGTAAATATTAGCGGATTTAAATAATTGGAAAAGGTCGCTTTCATCATTCCAAATCAAAAAGGTTAAAAT
>CAYSUV010000023.1:0-9754 GCA_964434275.1 Hadarchaeota archaeon (SeqCode)
ACCCACACCAATCAAAACGTAGGGGATTACTGATCTAACAATGTCTTTTGCTTCCCGATATGCTCTTTTGCTTCTCTCCTTTAATCCTATTTTTTGCTCGCTGTAAGTCTGATTCCCGACTCCGAATTCCTTAACGTACTTTTCAAACCCAAACTTATTGAGGATATACCCTCCAGAAATTCCTATAATTACTCCGCCTAGAACGTAAAGAAGAGTGATTTTCCAGCCGAGGATGCCGAAAAGAACTACGGTAGATGCTTCGTTCACCATTGGTGATACAAAGAGAAAAGTTATGGTCATCCCGAAAGGGACTCCGGCTCCTACAAACCCTAAAAATATTGGTATGGTGGAACAGGAACAGAAGGGTGAAACTATACCAAAAATGGCTGCCAAGAAGTATCCTAATAAGCTGTGTTTCCCTTTCAAATATTCCTTAACTTTTTCAGGCTTAACGTATGTTCTCAGAAAACCTACTCCAAATATTACTAAAAATAAAATAAAGGAGATTTTTAAGCTGTCGTAAACCCAAAAGTGCAAAGATTCCGCTGCTCTTCCCGAAAGTCCGAAGAGAAAGACTACGTAATCTGCTATTGCCTCAAAAACCATCTTATTCTAGAACCTCTCGAATCTCATCTTCCGATGGGACTCTTCCGCTTATTTTGACCTCGTCGTCTACCGCTATAGCTGGTGTACTCATTACTCCTTTTTTCGCTATTTTCTCGTGGTCCTCTACCTCAATCAACTCGATCTCTTCATCTTGTAAATCTTCTACGACTTTCTCTGTTTTTTCCATTAATCTCTTGCAGTTTGCACAGCCTGGCCCTAAAACTTCAACTTTCATTTATAATCTCCTCCATGATTTTCAAAATTTTTCGGATTTTATTCGGATTCTTTACGCGACCTTCAAGCCTTTTACCTCTTTTTCTTGTTTCCAACACTCCAGCGTTATCCAACTTCTTGAAATGACGGTATATTACCGACATGTCCTTGTCCACTACGTCTTCCATCTCACAGTAACACTCGTAATCATCACTATCCAAAAGTTTCCTTACTATCTTGATTCTCTGCTCCGAGGCTAGAGCCTTGAAAAGACCTGACAAACTTTGCATTTGTGTGCAATAATGCAAAACTGGTTTAAATAGTTTTGCAACTTTGACGACAACTTAAAAATAAAAATCTCGATGAAGCAAACACTTGATAAACCCCGTATTTCTCAAAAAAAGACCTAAATACCGCACAAATCGTCTAAAAAATCATTAGAACCTCCATGAAGCCTCAAAACATCAAAACGAAACTTTCCAAAAAAACAAACCTTCAAGACGGCAGGCCTCTACCACTAGAACCCTTAGACTCCAAATATGACTCAAGTTCCGGCCATCCAAATAGGTAGAACAATACTCCTCCAGCTCCTGCTATGATAATTATAACAATCCATATAATCCAGTTTCCGGTCTTCTTAGCTATGGCGAACCATGAAAGATTTGGCGATGTGGCTTTATATGTTACGTGAGTTGAGTTTTCACCTAACATTTCTACTTCTACTTTCTTCCATTTGTTTTCAAATCTCCAGACTTCTATATCATCGGGGTTAACCCCATTGTTCTCCAACCACGACTTTTCTATATCGAACAAAATATCGATTTGCTTTAATTTTTGATCTTCACAATTTACTTCTATTCGGAAATAAGAGTTCACAAGAGGTGCTGGCTTCTCACTAGGAATTTCAGCTGGTTTTTCATTTTCAACTCTAAGACCAACCTCAGCACTCGAAACCTCATCTTTAGCACACAACTTTATCTCCTTAACCACGAGCCCCCAATCGGAAAGATTTGCCAACTTGTTCTCGTTTTCGCCTATAGTTCCTACATCTTTAGTGAAAGTCGCATTTTCCAAAAGGATTGAATCTGTTTTTGATGTGGAACTAAGACCTGCCGAATCTTTAACCTGTACATAAATTGTTCTTTCACCATAGGGTGGAAGGAAATAATGATTATCCGTATTTTCGAAAGATTTCCAATCTCCCCACTCCCCATCATCAATTCTGAACCTCATCTTGTCAAGACCTGAAGTTTCGTCTTCGGCGGTAATATCTATATCGACAAGAGGGTGTGTAGTCACAGCACTATCCTCATCTATCTGGATTGACAAAACTGATGGGTTAGAAGTGTCGAAACCTAGGTTCTCATCAGCTCCCGAAGTTGACTCTGACAAATTTTGATTGTCTAATGCCTTTGTGTAAACTTCATAAAACCCATCGTTTTCTGGAGATGTAAAATTCCAAACCCAATTGTCTGACTCCTGATAACCCCATCCATAGTTTTCCCAATCGCTCCAATCCGCTGAAGTATTCTCTCTAAACCTATAACGAAGCATAACATTTTCAACAGAACCATCCTCGTCACTCGCAGTGGCAGTTATCTCAACGTTATCCGTCACAAACCAATAACCATCTAAATTATCAACCGAAGATTCAGGTAAAGCTAAAGTGTGGAAAGTGTTATCCCCATAAGTCGAAGGGTTTGAAGCATCATCAGTTACCTCTATTTTATAATGATAAGTAGTACCCTCAGTTAAACCCTCTAGAACAACCGATCCAGTCCCAGATTTCGAACTTCCATAACTATCATTCTTCCCATACTTCACTACCGCTGTATTGGGCTCATCCACATCCCATAAAATCGCAGCAGAACTTTCATCAACCCCTGACACTCTAACATTCGAAATAGTTGGAGGAACAGTATCTATTTCAAAGGTTCGAACATCCGACCGATTTTCTTCGGAAATATTTTCAGCTATTACTCTCCACCAATAATCACCGTCTAAAAGCTTATTCTCGATTTCAACTTTTGAAGTAGAGTTGTCATAAAGATTTTCATAAATATTTGAATCTTTCCAATCATCATCGTTATCTATTACAAGCCTATAGTTATCTGCATTGTCTACCAGATTCCACTCAAAAGTAGGTTTACTATCATTCGTAACAATATCATCATTAGGTGATACAAGTCCTGGTTTTACTATGGATGCAGATATTGATAGGTTAAAGGCTAAGCAAAAACTGAGGGTTAAGAGCGTTGCTAAAATTATTTGTTGTTTTTTCAAGGCTTTTCCTCTTCTGGGTTTATTTCTCTTATAGAAACTTAGATTGGGTTTTAATAATGTTTTCCTTTAGCTCTCTTACGGCAATCTTAACCTAATTTTGTTTATAAGTGGAAGGATTAATCTAGCTTAATTTTATTTTTTAGATATGAATGTAGAAACATTTGGAGCGAAAATTCATGACAAAAGTTGTTTTAGAGGAAGAGGTTAGAAATTCTCTTTATAGTTCAATGAATGATATATTCGAAAATTTTGGAGGGTCTAAAGAATTATTCAAAAATAAAAACGTGTTTATTAAGATTAACGCTATTGACTTCAGAAAGCAGTGCTACACTTCTCCAAAGGTAATAGCCTCAGCTATAGATGTGGTGAAGGATTCAGGAGCTAATGAAGTGAATATTATTGAGAACGTTACTCAATCAAACGTAACTAGAGTTGTTTTCAATGTCATTGGACTCGACAATATGTTTGGGAAAAAAGATGCAAAGCCTATTTATTTAGATGAAGAAGACTCGATAGAAGTGAAGATAGGAGAAGATAATAAGGAGATTGAATTTCCAAAAATCCTCTATCAAAAACTAATAAAAAATAAGGACGATAATTTTTATCTCTCTCTTCCAAAATTAAAAACTCACAGTATGACAACTGTTACTCTCGGTGTAAAAAGCCAAATGGGCCTGATCCAACATGTAAGCAGGCCAACATGGCACAATTTTGAACTCCACCAGTTTTTAACCGACCTGTACGATTTTGTGAAACCCGACTTTACTATTATAGACGGGCTAAACGCGATAATTCATGGTCATTATCCTCTTGAAAATAAGTTAGACGAATACGTAGAGCCGATGAATATCCTAATCGGCGGAAAAGACACACTCGCAGTAGACACCATCGCCGCTAAAGTCCTAGGCTATGATATAGACGAGGTCAAACACCTGAAACTAGCAAAAAAAGCCAACCTAGGCTACGGAAACTTAGAAAAAATAAATTTGAAAGGAAACATTTCAAAATTCCAAGAAAAATACCCCTACACCATAATAGGAGACTACCCAGACAACGTGAAAATAATAGAAGGAAAAGAAAAAGCTTGCCCGGAAGGCTGCAAAAACAACACACTAATGGTCCTAGAAATGCTACACGTCGACTACGGAGCCGACGGCCCATTCAACATCATTTTCGGCAAAGGATTCAACAAAAAAGAACTCAAAAACCTCAAAGACGGCCCAATCCTGATTGTAGGGCCTTGTGCGATAGGGGAAGTTGGCGGGTTTTTGGAAAATGAGTATCCTGATAAAGAAATTGTCACTGTTGATGCTCATAATGATTTGGCTGGTGTTACTTCTGCGTTGCTTAGCTTTACTGGTGTCAAAACAACGGATATTTTACCGTTAAGTTTTGGAACTTTGCTAGCTTATCTTAAAGCGAGAATTCATGGGTCTTCCGCTATAACTCCTTCATTATTTTGACGATTATGGAAAATCTGGGAGGACGGTTTTGAAATTAAGGTTTTGATCCTAGTTCTGGGAGATAGGGGTTTAAGATTTTGTGTTATTTACCCTAATTTTGATGTTTTCTGGTAGTTTTTCTTCGTCTATTTTCCACGCAGTGTAATAGTTTTTTACGTTCACTTTTTCAGCATTTTCAATAGTTATCCCTGATTTGAAAGGTGAGATAGATGCAATCTCGGAATAGTTTGAAACCATTTTCAGTTGACAATTATAATTATTTTCCTCAAGACTGTTGATTCCGATTGAAACGTCATCACTCCACAAGACAGGGTTTTTGTAAACTAGTCTGATTATTCCTGTTTTCGAACCTTCTATTTCAGGTGAAAAATCTAGTTTGTTTTTGACGAGTTTGGAATTCAAGAAATACTTCTGAGAATCATTTCGATCCAATATTTGAGAACAGGTAAAGTTCTCTCCATTTAACGTGACGGTAAAGTTTTCTGTTGTCGGTGCGGCATCTGATCTGGTGACGGACCACTCATCGAGATAACAAGTCCTCCCCGGTTTTTGGGACTTCCATATAGTTTTTATTATCCAAGCTTTCTTGTTTTCCGGAACTGTGAATTCACTCTCGTACCATTGATAGGAATCATTCAAACCAAGATTTTCAAAAACTTTAGTTTTTTCCATTACAACTTTCTCTAAATTTTCTCCGAGAACTTTCACCGAAATATCCATAGCGTCTTCCAAGTTCGAATCAGCTCTCATCCTTACTCTGATTTTGTACGTCTCCCCGGAGATAGCTCTAGGAGTTGTAGAGTCTGGTACTTTACCATCAACCCATTTAGAATACCAATCAAGAGCCAACCAACCCTGATACATTCCATCGGGAGTGGTCGAAGTCGAAAATGTACGAACACCGTCAAATTCTACATAATTATGGCCTTTTTCAGACGGTGCTTTATCGACCAGCAAATCAGCCCCCATCTTCACCAACTCAGTCAGAAAAGTAAGGTTAGGCTTGTTAATCCAAGGATTATCAACCTTACTTATCTCCATACCCTCTTCATAACCTATCCATTCTCTCGAAAACCTCGAAGCACCCCAAAAATCAAATTCTTTATTAAGCCCCACTAGTTCGGGCCCAGTTCCTATCAATTCTAGCCCATAATTATCAGCCAGTATCTTATTATGTTGACTATATTTTTGCCCGTCTTGAACTCTTTTTGAAACAGAATACCATTCCAACCCTTCACTGGTAACACCCGTATCAATACTCTTCTCAAAAAGACAAGGATCAGACCAAGAGTCACTGCTTTCGTCCCATACGGAAATCCTTATCTTATTCTCAGTAATATTGAAGTAAACTGACTTATCATCAGAAGAATTGGTTATCCCCACGTCTATCGCGTCCAATCCTTCATAATCATAACATTTGAGTTTGTGATTATGCCCATTTATATGAAAAATCAACTGAGGATTATTTTCTATAAAGGACCTCCACCATCTTACATCGTTAAAATACCGATAATAGTAATTGTAGGACTCACCAGGCAGTGATTCATGACTCATCGTTATCGTCTTTGTATCAGGATATTGTCCAGTCATATAATTCAACCATTGTCGCTGTCCTTCAGTAAGCAACATAGTATTACCCTTGTCAGAAATCACAAGAAACAATATATTATCCCACTTAAAC
The DNA here is from genome assembly GCA_964434275.1 of Hadarchaeota archaeon (SeqCode). Lineage (GTDB taxonomy): Archaea > Hadarchaeota > Hadarchaeia > Hadarchaeales > JAGGTB01 > CAYLJV01. Next base: position 6,247 of record CAYSUV010000023.1, read on the forward strand.
GCATAGTTTCTTTGCATCAGCCCTGTCTCGGCTTTTCCAACCTTAATAGCATCATAAGGTTTGTCGTAAACATCGGTATCGGCCTTAGACCTGAGAAGATTTAAGACCGAAGCTTCCAAACCGAGTTCGTCTTTTTCTTGAATATGCGGGAAATTGTCCATATTTTTAAAGATTTTTCGTCCTGTCCCTGTTTTATAATCCGCTGTATCATGATTTCCGAATATAAACATCCATGGAAGGAACATATGATTATAACTATCTTTCATAGCTGATTTGTACCCATTTCGAGTTCCGAAATGTACAAAATCCCCAACATTGACGCCAAATTCAATATTTGGAAAATTCTCGTTATTCATCCAAGTATGAACTATATCGTCTGCATAGTGTTCGTGCGACCAACCATAGTGCGGATCGCCAGTTAAAGCAAAACTCAAGTTATTTCCTTCAGTCTCTACAGGTATCGAAATATTTTTTCTTGTCTCTCCTTTCCAAACTACTACAATTCCCCCGATAATCAGAGCAATGATTAGGGAAAATACTAAGATTTTAAACTTTTTAATTCTCGCATCCTCCGAACTGTGAAAGTTGTAATGTTTTTAGATTAACAATCTTTAATGATTTTCTTAAATCTTCACAAAAAATAAATGAACTCTGAAAATTTTTTCACTAATTAATCAATTTATCTCAAACTCTACCCGATCTAAGCGGTCGAGTAAGAATATGTTATTTAATTCTTATTTTCAAAATTTTTCAAGAATTTTTGTATTTCTCTAGGAATTTTTTCGAAATTTTTTGGAGACAGTGGAACTATTGGGGGTTGATTCTCTCTTTTAAGGATTTGCTGTCCTTCAGAACCTATTACGAACTTTACGAATTCTTTAGCCATATCAGGATGGGTAGAATTTTTTGGAATTGTAATACCATAAATTATCGGATTGCAGACAAATTCAGGTTTTACAGTGGCATATCTCTGATATTCAAGTCGAACTTCAATATTATTATAAAAATTCTCATGTTCGTTACGGCTCAAGTTAACCTTGTCCGGAAGCTCTACGAATTCTAAACCGTGTTGCTCCGCCACGCTTTTATACTCAAAGGCATAATCAGCAGATTCGGTTTCGAGATAAGCTAGTAAAGCTATACTGCTTCCTCTTATAGCGATGCTGCTACCAGAAAGAGGTTTCAAAACTTGAGGGACTCTTATTATTTGTCGTTCCCCTCCTTCACTAACAGTTATCGGTTTTAGGAATTCATTGAAAAGTAAATCTTCCGCGATTTCATCATTTTCATAACAATTTTCGGCAAGTTGGAGAGCCATCCAAACTCTATACCCCCAGGCGTCTAACCGAGGGTCGGACACTCCGACCTCTACCTCGTCTTTTGACAGAATTTTGTACCAGTTCGATTTATTGATTTCGTCAGAGTATTTACTCTGCGGTGTATAAGCTATTCCTAGTTGGTTTCTCGCGAACCTTATATGCCAATCTGCGTAGTTTTCCCCTGAGCCCAATATTTTTGTATTATACATCATCAGTGGAATCAGGGAATAATCAGCTACTGCTACTACATCTCCTTTATGTCCAAGTTCAGTTACATGTCTGATGCATTGAATACTTCCGTGCCCTTCTACCTGAACGTCTACATTTGGGTGTTTATTCTCAAATTTTTCTTCTATGGTTAATTCATCACCAGTTTTAAACGGGTGGATCAAACTGCCTGCGCAAAATACTTTCAGTTTTACTTTTCCGAATTCATGAAAATGAAAAAAAGTCACACCGGCGATCGCCACTATTACAACGATCGCCAGAATCCCGATGTGGAGTTTTTTCATGAAACTTTCACCAGCTTCAGTCGATATCTACGGGACTATCTCTATTTCGTTGACCTTCTTGACCTTCTCGGAATCAAAAAGGTTCGGACCTACAACTCTCAAGGGTTCGTCTCCTTCAGGTAACGGTTCGCCGTTCATCTTGTAAGCCAGTATAATGTTATCGTTTTTCGCGACTCTACTACTTTCGAATTCTATGCTGTAACCGTCTGAGGCTTCGACTTCCACTTTATAACCTTGGTCAGCATAGGTTTCATCGAACGAGTCCTTGTCTCCGCCATCGACTCGACCTACCAACTTCCAAAGAGGAACACCGTTCCATTCATTACCAGCTTTACAAGTCCACGTAACCCCGTACTGTTGGGTTAAATAACCATAATTCTCTTCTCCTATTTCCTCTGTCGTCTCACCCTTCAAAGTCAGACCCCAAGCATTATCAGAAGTAGTCGATATCACAGAAATTTTTGAGATTTTGCTCACCTTCGCTCTACCGCTCAAATTCGGCCCTACAATTCTTAATGGGGCATCTTCTTTAGGTAACGGTTCGCCGCCAAGCTTGTTCGCTACTATGATATTATCGTTCCTAGCTATTCTAACACTGCTAAACTTCACAGAATACCCATCCTTCGCCATAACTTCGACTTCGTAAGCGTTGTCTTCAGCCAACTTATCATTGAAATCCCTTTGATCTTCATCATCTATCTCCGCAACTAGAAACCAAAGGGGAATACCTTCCCAAGTGTTCTCACCTGTGTAAGATTTACCGTGAAGACTCGCAGCAGTCTCAAACTCTCCTTGACTCATTTCCTTAGATACTTCACCTTCTAATGAAATCGTCCAACCTTTTCCATACCCTTCTTTAAAACTCAGTTTTATCTTCGAAATACTCTTCACTTTCCTTTTACCGCTCAAATTCGGCCCTACAATTTCTAATGGACCTTCTCCTTCGGGTAAGGGTTCATCATTTACTTGGTAGGCTACTATAATATTGTCGTTTCTGTCGGCTTCTGCAGCGGTAAATTCGGCGGAGTATCCGTCTTTTGCGATGACTTCTATTTTGTAAGCATTTTCGTCCGCTAATTCATCATTGAAAGCACCGCCCATATGTTTGTTATTATCATCTACACGCCCGGCGAGAAGGTAAAGAGGTATACCTTTCCATGTGTTTTCTTCTTCATCTGTCCAAGTGACCCCATGACAATTAGGAGCAGCTCCCGATTCGAATGTTCCTCTATCAATATTTTCCGAAATTGCACCTTCTAGCGATAGGGTCCAGCTCCCTCCTCCAACGGAAATAACTCCAACGTTTTCCACCCATTTAATCCACCAATGTCCATCTGTCACCTGATTCTGAGGGCCTATTATCCCTACTCTCAACGGACCTTGATCCTTGGACAAAGGTTCATTTTCCTGCTCATATAGAATAACTAATTCTAGACCTGATACAGAGACTTCGCTTCCAGTACTCGGATCGTAGGTGATGAACTCTCCACTCTTCACCTGGCTGTAGTCGAAAGTCATGGAATAACCATCCTTAGCCGTGATTTCTACTGCTTCGGAGGAAGATAACCCTCCCACAAGATCGCAGATTGTCGTTAATGATACTCCTTTGCACTTATACGGACCGCTTATCTTACCTACGCTTTCTTTTATTCCTCCCCATCCTTGTTCTTTCTCTAG